>NZ_JAXIXE010000014.1:0-249847 GCF_036305205.1 Megasphaera massiliensis | reverse complement strand
TTTATAACTGTCTTCACCATTAAGATATGCAGTGACAACTTTCAACTTAAATTCAGTACTGTATTTTACCATAAAAAACCGACCTCCTAAAGTTAGATTTTTAGGTCCAACTTTAGGGGGTCGGTTCAAAACAGTCCTGCTTTTTTGTATTCTTAATTATAAGAAGAATACGAAGGTGTTGATGATGAATACCGGGATGAGGATGGCAATGGACCAGCCCATGTACCCGAAGAAGCTCGGCATTTTGATCTTATTTTCTTCGGCAATGGATTTAACCATGAAGTTCGGTGCATTGCCGATATAAGTATTGGCACCCATGAAAACGGCACCGGCTGAGATGGCTTCCAACATGATTTGAGAAACCGTACCGACGGAGGTCGTGATGCCTTCCGTGGCGCCAAGCGCCCCGGCAGTTTGCAGGAATACCAAATACGTCGGCGTATTGTCCAGGAAGGACGACAAGGCGCCGGTAGCCCAGAACATCTGCCAGGGATTGTTCATTCCCAGTTCAGCCCCGTGGGCTTTGAGCAGAATCAAGGCAGGAATCATAGTGACAAAGATGCCGATAAAGAGTTTTGCGACTTCGATAATAGGAGCATACGTAAATTCGTTGAGGTCTCGCGTCGATTTTTTTGTCGTCTTAATCGAGAGGAATGCAGCGACTAAGATGATGATGATTTCAGCTAAGGTTGCATAGGGGAAGACGATTTCGTCGTAAATATGGATGCCGGCACCGTTGGCAAAGAACGGATGCATTTCCGGCAGGAGGCCGTTGGCTAATACGCCGATGATGATCATAGCGATAAAAATCAGGTTATGAGCCCCTTCAAGACGGATCGGTTCTTTGCTGCCGGCAGCAATGGCGTCATGAGGCGAGCGGCCTTCTTTTATTTCCTTATTATAAAAATGCTTATCCATCAGGGCAAAGATGGCAAACATGATGACCAGGTTCAAGAGAAGAATCGGCAGGAGATGGAAGGTCCACGTAAAGGGAACGCCGCGCTGGAAGCCCATGAAGAGCGGGGGATCGCCGAGGGGGGTCAGGCAGCCGCCCATATTGGCTACCAGGAAGATAAAGAAGACCATGAGGTGGACTTTATTCTTGCGCCAAGCGTTAGCACGGATCATAGGACGGATGAGCAGCATGGCAGCACCGGTCGTGCCGATCCAGCTGGCGAGAGCCGTGCCGATGAATAAGAGAAGACAGTTGACCTTCGTCGTTCCGGCTAAAGTCCCACGGACGGCGATGCCGCCGGCAACGACGAACAGACCCAGGAGAAGAACGATGAAGGGTATGTAGTCGAGGAGGACCGATTCCAGAAGGCGGAACCATGACTCACCGATGCCATAAGCAACTGCAAAGGGAATAAGGAATAATAAAGACCAGGCAAAAGCTACGCCAAGCATGTGTTTTTCCCACCATTCCGGTCGAACGAGGGGAACGATGGCGATGGATAGGAGCATCCCGGCAAAAGGAATGATGCTCCATACGGGTAAGGTCGCGCTTACGAGTTCGTGTGTCATAAAAACCACCTTTCTTAATCGTTACAAAAAAGTAAATTTATGTATGCTATAATTAACATTATATCATAAGAAAATGAAAGTTTATACTCTATTTTCACATTTTACACTGTCATTTAGGCTGGATTCGAGCTGAGCTTTTAAAAATAAAGCGTTTTTTTCTAAATAATTTTTTTGCCAGGCAGGAATCGGCCGAGGGAGTGACGAATATATACTTAACGATAAGGCATTATAAGGAGGGATTCATATGAAGCAATATAATAACATCATCGTTCCGACCGACGGTTCGGTCAACTCGAAACGAGCTTTGGAACATGCCGTCGTCATTGCATCATCTTTGGGCGCTATGATTACGCTGGTCTATGTTGCCAACATCGTCTCGGTCATCTCGAATTTTGACCAGATTCCCAATGCCAGTGGCTACGTAACCGAACAGGTTGCCCTGGACATGGAAGAAGAAGGGAAGGGGATCCTTGATGAGTTTGCCAAGGCGATTCCTCAAAACATCGAAGTCAAGAGCGTCTTTGAAGTCGGCTCGCCGGGGCCTGCTGTCTTGTCGGTAGCGAAGAAGTACAATGCCGATTTGATTGTCATGGGCAGCCGCGGCCTGGGACCGCTGAAGGGCTTATTCATGGGTTCGGTCAGCAGTTATGTCGTCACGCATTCGGTCTGCCCCGTATTGATCGTAAAATAACGGTGACGCAATGCCTTCATGGCCTTGTTCTGCCGCAGGCTGGTTAAAGGGTCTCGCAGGGATTATCCCTGGAGACCCTTTTTTCGTGCCGTCATGGCTTTTTGCGGATTGGTTTGGTTATAACGGATGAGGGGAAGGTATTCTTTTGGGAATATGTAAAAATTTGACGGATGCCATAGGGAAAAGAGTCATTTTATGATATACTGAATAGACAGGTGTGCTTTTTTAGGAATGCCTGAAATATCACATTACGAAGGGTCCCGGAGTGCCTCGTTCCGGGATGGCGCCTGGGAGGCAAGTATGAGACGGAATACCAATGAATGGCTAGACCACAAGGTCACGGACTGGGTTTCTAAAGGATGGATTACAGAAGAAGCCTGTGAAAAAATACGGAAATCTTACGGCAGGGATGAACAAAGAAATTCTCTTTTGACGACCCTGCCTTTATATGCGTTTTTATCGGCACTGGGATTTGCAGCCGTTGTCATGGCCGTCATTTGGGGCCTTTCCCAATTATGGTACTACGTGTCGGTCCCGGCCCGCATGACCTTGGCCGGTGTGCTGCTGCTCGTGACTCAGGCCGGTGTAGGCCTGGCCATGTTTCAGAAACGGCAGGGCTCGGCGGCAGCTGAAGGGATTGCGCTCATCCATTGTTTGGGCATTTTTGTTGTATTAGCCATGGCTGAACAGACTTTTTATATCGGTTGGGATGTGGCGTCATATGTCATTACTTGTGCCGTGCTTTGTCTGCCTGTCGTCTATTTTTTATGCTCTGTTGCGGCTCTCGTCGTTTACGACTTGTCCCTCCTCTATTGGACGGCTTCCGGCGGCCCGGTGAATACCTTTGGCGGAATGGGCCTCTTGTGGATTCTTCTGCTTTTGGCAGTGCCTTTCTATAACACCTTGATCGGCCTTCGGGATGAACGGCGGCTGTCTGTTTTCTCATGGGTCATGACGATTACCGTCTTCATTGCTTTTGGACTGGCAGCACAGACGACGGAATACATTCCATTCCTCCTTTTGGGCAGCTTGGCCGTTACAATCATGCTGGTAGGTTATTCCATCGACATCCACCGGCCTTGGGGCGTGCCCTTCCGTTGGTTCGGGCGGTTTGCCGCTGTCGGTTCGCTCCTCATTTCCTGCCTGCCCTTTGCCTGGGATGGGATTGCTCAGGTCCAGAATTTTCATTGGACGACCGATTTGGTTACGGTCCTCCTCTTTGTATTCATGGCAGGCATGATGGCGAAAACCGTGAAGAAGCGGTTGTGGAGCCCGGCTTTGTATTTGGTGATTCCCGTCATCCTGGCTTTTGAGACGATTCTCGTTCGATCGGCCCTTTATTCGTCCATTCCCCTCATTCTTTCATCCTTGTACATCGTTGTTCTCGGTGTCTATGAAACGGCTCAGGGATTTAAGCCCGATCACCAGGCTCATCTTAAATTCGGCATCGTCATTTTGGTCAGCGTAGTCCTGACCTTCGTTTTCGGGACGCATTTTTCGCCGCTGGCGCCGATTTTGGCCATTATCGTCTTGGCCTTAATCGTATTCCAGTTCAGGCGGATGCAGAAAGATAAAAAATCAGCGGCACAGAGAGCTTCACGAAGAGCAAGACTTCGCCATTCGGCGGCACGCGTCCGAAATGATGATGCGTCAGCTACAGAAGAACAGGCTCCAGAAGAAGAAATGCCGGTGTGGTATTCTCCTGAGGAAAACGAAATGGATGAAACGGTCGAAGAATGGATGAAGGATATCCGTATTCCGTCTCCGGCTGAACTCGGGCTGGGCGAATCAGGTATTGAGGCTTCGTCTGATACGAATTCGTCCAAGGCCGGTTCCGTCCCGGTAAATACGACGGATTCCCCGATGGTATTTACCCTGTCCGTACCGACTGAAAGCACGGGGAATGACTTCGTGCCGCCTCGTCAGGTTATTCGTGAAACGACGGAAGCCGTGCCGCAGCAGATGGCCGTTTCCCAGGAAAAGGCCAAAGAAAAATCTCCGGCAGTTACGGAGTCGCCGTGGAGTCATATGAAACCGGAACCGAAACGCAAAAAACACTTTACCCAGTCGCCATGGTCCCATCAAGGAGGCAAGTCGGAATGAAATTTTCACCGCCTTTGCAGGGCATACATCTTTCTTTTTCGCCGGAAGGCCGTCATCGCTGGATTGTCTTCGGGTTAGTCGTATTGATTCAATTTGCCGCACTGGCTTATGTCGGCTGGCGCTGGCATAATATTTCTGTCGACGGGATTCCTTATCAGTGGCGTGCTGTGCCGCGGCTGGAAATCTCTACCTTTGGGACCGATTATGTTCGCGTTGTATTCCCGGAAGATACGACGCAGTGGCTCGATGAAACGCCGCCTGAAGTCGGTCAGCAAATTTACGTCGCTATCTCGCGCGATGCGTCGGGACTCATGAAAGTGGAAGGGGCGTCGGACTCTAAACCCGATTCCGGCAGCGATTACATGCGGGCTGAGGTCGTTTCTTATGCGGATGGCCGCGTTCAGTTTCAAGTTGGATTTGACCGCTACCGCCTGTCTCCGGAAATGGCTGACGGTATCTACAGCCTTCGCACCGATGACAGTATCATCGCCAGTATCCGCATCAAGCGGGGAGAAGGCGTCATCGAAGGGATTTTTGTCAACGGCGTTCCGTTAGAGCAGCTCAGTAACGCGGCTGCTATGGACAAAGCTCGGGCGGATAAGGCCGGACGTTCTCTGTTTGATAGGCCGCATCTCGTCGATTCCGGGATGGTACCGCCAAAAGAAGAGTGATAGAAAGCGAGGAGTTTATGAAAGGGTATTCAAAGATTGCCAAACTGGCTATGACCGTTATGCTGTTGGCTGCATTTTTCCTCTTATCAGGATTTCGGGCGCAGACCATCATTCATGACGATGGCAGTGAAACGCAGGATGTTTTGAAAGTGTCGGCTACGGCAGAAGGGCAGCAGAGCTTGAAGGCCGATGCCGATGAGTTCCAAAAGCGCAATTATACCATCATGGATTATAGTAATGATAACGGTGAAGGTTTTCGGGCCATGAAGACCATTACCAATGACGGCGCCAACCGCAGTTCCGTCGACCATATCGTCCATAAGACCCATGACGGCCTGTTTGCTTCGACGTATTATATCAATTATAATTTCGATGCCAACAGCATTCAAAACCTTCGTCTGGGCGCGGCCATGCCGGAAAACGGTGTCGACTTGGAATATATGGTTTCCTTCCCGTCGGGGACGCAGGTTACCAGCAACAGCACCAAAGCCGATGATCAGGCCAGTACCTATTTGTGGCAGCTGTCGGATTCCCAGCCGTCTACGATAAGCCTGCAGGCGACGGTTTGGCATAAACTCTTCATTTATATGGCCTTGTTCTTGATCGGACTGATTTTAATCATCGTCCTTATTATGGAACATCGCCGCAAAAGCGTCATCAGCTGGAAGCGGGCAGCCCAGATGCGCCGGTTTGAAATGATGCTTCTCTGTGTTCCCATCGTCATTTTGGGGTACATGGGTTATGAATACTACGTCGGCACTCATGTTACGACAGCATCGCTTGATAAAGTGGCCGAACAGCAGCAGGAAGAACTGTTGGAAAATCGTGAAGAAGATCGAAAGATGCAGGAAGCGGACGCTCGGAAACAGCGCAGTGGTGAATTGGCAGCGGCCCGTATTCGCAGCAAGGCCAATGAAATTTCAAATGAACTGCGCAGTTTGAAACAGCAGTACCGCAATGGGGCTGTCAGCGGCAGTTCGGCTCGTTCGCAGGCTCAGAGCTTAGCTCAGCAGGCGCGGGATATGCTCAGCGGAAATAACGATTTGTCCCAGGCTGAACGGGACGTACTGGAACAGCTTATCAACAGTGTCGTATCGGACGCTGAATCAATCGGTGATTCAGCACCAGTACCGAGCCGGAGTACGACGCGGGAGCGGCAGCGCAGTGATGCCTCTGAATCGGAACAGAAGAGCCGCAGCGAATCTCAGAGCGATGAAAAAGAATCGGATAGTGATACTCGCTCCGATACCTCGAAGAGCCGTCAGTCCGGCGAACGTGAATCGACTTCTGACAGCGATTCTGCCCAAACCTCGGACAGAACTAATAAAGAATAGATATCTTTTGGTAAGTTTTTTCATTTAAAGTATTTCCTATTTATCGAAAAGATGGTATGATAGGAACGTGATAATTGACATTACAGCATAGCTGTGCTGCTACTATTTAAGGAGGTTATACATATATGCATTGTGTAGAAGAAATTAAAAACGGTATCTATTGGGTGGGATGCAACGATTTCCGTACGGAATTGTTTGAACGGATCTTCCCCCTTCCTCAGGGTGTTACGTATAATACCTATTTCATCGATGATGAAAAGACGTGCCTCATCGATGCTATGGATAAATCGTGCCGTGACGAATTTCTTGAAGACGTAGAATACTTGCTCAAAGGCCGCAAACTGGACTACTTTGTTCTCCAGCACATGGAACCGGACCACGCCAGCTCGGCTTTGGCTCTCTTGGAAAAATACCCGGAAGCCAAGATCGTCGGCCAGCCGTCTACTTTTAAGCTTTTTGAACAGTTCTTCCGCCATCCTATGCCGGATCGCTACATGACCGTTAACGAAGGCGATCAGCTGAAATTGGGCAAGCACACCCTGCAGTTCATCAAAGCCCCCATGGTTCACTGGCCGGAAGTCATCATGACGTATGATGTAACGGATCACGTCCTGTTCAGTGCCGATGCCTTCGGCCACTTCGGTACCGTCGGCAACGTCTTCGCTGACCAGGCTGATTTTGAAGAAAATTACCTCGATGAAGCTCGCCGCTACTATGTCAATATCGTCGGAAAATATGGCCCGCAGGTCATGAACGTCCTTAAAAAAGCGTCTAAGCTCCCCATCGATATCATTTGCCCGCTCCACGGTTTCGTCTTCCGTACGCCGGAAACGGTTAAGTATATCGTCGACAAACACCTGCATTGGGCACAGTACGTACCGGAAAAGAAAGGTGTCGTCATCGCATTTTCTTCTATTTACGGTAATACGGAACGAGCTGCCTGCGTCCTGGCTAATAAATTGAGCCGCCGCGGCGTCCGTGATATTCGCATGTACGACGTTGCCAAAGTCCATCCTTCTTTTGTTACGGCTAAGGCTTGGGAATACAGCCACTTGATCCTGGCTGCACCGACGTATAACTTGAACCTCTTCCTGCCCATGGAAAACTTCCTCCACGACTTGAAGACTCTCATGTTCCAGAAACGCACCATCGGAATCGTTGCCTGCCACAGCTGGGCATCGGCTGCGTATAAGACTATGGCCGATTACGTAGAAAACGAATTTAAGTGCTGCGAACTCCTCGAACCGACGATGGATCTGAAGTCGTCTATGCGTGACGATCAGGAATGCCTGATGGATGAATTAGCCGATAAAATGGCAGAAAGCATCGAACAGTATCCCGATCCGAAAACCTTGATCTAAGGATTAATCAATGAGCTGTCCATCATGAAAAAGGGCTTCTGAGTCGATTTTTGACTCAAGAAACTGTCTGTTTCATGGTGGGCAGTTTTTTCTTTCACTAATGCGAACATTTTTTCGATAAATGGCGTCATTTGTCTTTTAGGATGACCCGTCGATGTGGTATAATATATAAAATACGATAGGAGGTGGTACGATGATCATTCGTGACGACAGTGCCAAAAGCGGTGACAAGTACGAACAGGACAAAGCCCGCAGCAACGGCGAAGAGCTGCACATCGACTTGGGCCGTGATTTGACGGAAGACGAACAGAAGATATTTGAAAAACTGCGTGAAGGTTTGAATTTATAATGGACAAGGGGACTGCTTGAGAAAGCCCATGCTTTCGTCGGGCAGTCTCTTTTAAACCCATAGAGCTGCAGCTGCACGAGGAGGCGAGAGGGTTGTGGATTGGGAACGAATCGAAGAAAAATTACATATTTTAAGCGATGCTGCGAAATATGACGTGTCCTGCTCATCGAGCGGCAGCCACAGAGCAAATAAGGCCGGCGGCATCGGAAATGCGGCGGCCTGCGGCATTTGTCACACCTGGTCGTCAGACGGACGGTGTGTATCCCTCTTAAAGATCCTCATGACTAATCACTGCATCTACAACTGTGCCTACTGTGTCAATGCTGCGAGCCGCGACGCGAAAAGGGCTATTTTGACGCCGGAAGAAATCGCCGATGTGACCATTGCCTTTTACCGGCGCAACTATATTGAAGGGCTGTTCCTCAGCTCCGGTGTCTATCGCTCGCCGGATTATACGACGGAGCTGTTGATTCGGACGGCGCGGATCTTGCGGGAAGAGAAGAAATTTAATGGCTACATCCATATGAAGGGAATTCCCGGTACGAGTGAGGCTTTGATTCGAGAACTAGGCCGTTACGTCGATCGCTTGAGTGTCAATATCGAACTGCCGTCCTCGTCGAGCTTAAAACTCTTGGCACCGCAGAAGACCAAAGAGAATATCCTCGTTCCCATGGGTCATATCCGTGAAGGCATTGATCAGTGGCGTGATGAAAAGAAACGGTACAAGAAGGTGCCGTCCTTTGTGCCGGCCGGTCAGACGACACAGCTCATCGTCGGGGCGACGCCGGACAGCGACCGGACAATCCTGCGCCTCAGCCAGGCCTTGTATGACAAGGTCGATATGAAGCGCGTCTATTATTCGGCCTATGTGCCGGCCGTGACGGGTTCCAATCTGCCTGCTATTGCAGAGCCGCCCCTTCTTCGGGAACACCGACTGTATCAGGCCGACTGGCTGATGCGGTTTTACCAGTTTAACGTCGAAGAAATTTTGACCGATGAGGTTCCAAACTTCGATTTGGATCTCGATCCGAAAGCTTGTTGGGCCCTGCGCCATCCGGAAGTTTTCCCCCTTGAAGTCAACCGGGCTTCGTACCATGATTTGCTTCGCGTGCCCGGCATCGGCGTCGTGTCAGCCCGCCGTATCTGCGCTGCCCGCCGTCAGGCCTTCCTGTCTTATGACAGTCTGAAGCGCTTAGGCGTCGTGTTAAAAAGGGCCCGCTATTTTATTACCTGCAAGGGGAAATACTACGGTCTTTCGACGGATCCGGCCTATGTCCGAAGGATGCTCTTATCGGGACAGAAGCAGCCGTCTGCTTACGAGCCCATGAGTTTATTTTAGAGGCAATGCTATGATATATACTTACGATGGAAGTTTTTTCGGGTACCTGTCGGCCGTCTTTGACGGCTGGCATGACGGCGTTCATCAAATCGAGGATATCTGTTTGGAAGCCGAGGAGGCCTCACTTTTTTCCGAGTCACGCTTTGTTACGACTGACGACGGCAAGGCACGGCGCATCCTGGACGGCCTTTTGCGGCAATGCGGCCCCAAGGCCTGTCATTATTTCTACTATGCCTTTTTGTCGGAACCGAAAAAAGGCGGGATGATCTTACTGGGCTATTTGCGGAAGGCTTTTTATTATAAAGGGACATTTCTCAATCACCGCAGCGAGGCCGATATTTGGACTGTCTGCGAGTGGGCACGGAAGACGGGTAACGAGCGCCATAAACTCTTGGGACTGGCCCGCTTTCAGGAATTGTCCGACGGCATGCTTTACTGCCGACTGAAGCCGACGTGCTGCGTCATTCCGGTCATGGCACCGCACTTTATCCGCCGCCTTCCGGGCGAACGCTGGGTTCTCCACGATACGGGCCGGGGGTTTGGTGTCTATTACGACCGGGAAAAGCCCGTCATGGTGACGATTCCTGACGTACAGGCGGAACCGGAATTGTCAGATGATGAGCTGGCCATTGAACGGGCTTGGCAGAATTATTACCGCACGATTGCCATTCCTTCGCGGAAAAATGAGGCCCTGCGCCGCAATTTCATGCCTAAAAAATATTGGCCGACCCTCATTGAAATGAAATGAAAAAAAGTGTTTCTTTTTC
The DNA here is from genome assembly GCF_036305205.1 of Megasphaera massiliensis. Classification (NCBI taxonomy): domain Bacteria; kingdom Bacillati; phylum Bacillota; class Negativicutes; order Veillonellales; family Veillonellaceae; genus Megasphaera; species Megasphaera massiliensis. The sequence goes on along the minus strand of NZ_JAXIXE010000014.1, from coordinate 239,708 downwards.
CCGGCACTTGATATATAATAGTAACATTGGATTGGTGATAGGAAAGGTGGAATACATTGAAACCTGTCTTAGTAAGTGTACAGAGTATCCAACGCGACCCGGAAGGGCAAGAGCTGAAAATAGAGCTCGTTTCTGAAGGTAAGTATTATATCAAAGACGGTACTCAGTATATCGTCTACGAAGAAAGCGAACTGACGGAAATGAAAGGCGTTACGACGGTCATCAAGGTCTTACCCGGAGGGTCCGTCTTATTGTTGCGTCTGGGGAAACTTCGCCAGCGGCAGGAATTTCATAAGGGAAAGGTAACCTACTCCCAGTATGAAACACCGGTTGGCACGTTTGACGTGAAGATGAAAACCTATGAATGCCGTACCGATCTCCAGGATGGTATCGGCACGATCTATCTGGGCTATGACGTCCATATTGAAGATATCAGTTCCATGTATACTCAATTAACCATAACTGTGCAGGAGGATAAAGCGTAATGGAAATGAAGGATTTATTGAAGCAGGGAATTACGGAAGCCTTGAATAAGGCCATGGATAAAGGGACGCTTCCGGCCGGTGATTATCCGAGTGTTGCCTTGGAAGTGCCGCCGCAGAAAGAGTTCGGCGACTTTGCCAGCAATATCGCCATGCAGTCGGCCCGCGTTGCCCATAAAGCTCCGAAACTCATTGCCCAGGCCATTGTCGATGAAATGGATTATCCCTGGCTGGAACGAGCTGAAATCGCCGGAGCCGGCTTCATAAATTTCTTTTTAAAGAACGACGTCATTTACGATACGCTGAAACAAATCCTGGCCGCCGGCGATGCTTACGGCCATGCTCCTTTGCGTGAGGACGATTCGGTCCAAGTCGAATATGTCAGTGCCAATCCGACGGGACCGCTCCACGTCGGCCATGGCCGCGGTGCCGCCTATGGCAGTACCTTGGTCAATCTCCTGCGGGCAGCCGGTTATAACGTCCAGTCTGAATACTATATCAATGATGCCGGAAACCAGATGAATAATTTGGCGGCGTCGGTCAATGCTCGGTACCTGGAACTCTTGGGCCGGCCGGCTGAAATTCCGGAAAATGGTTATCACGGCCACGACATCATTGAAACGGCTCAGGCCATTATTGATCAGGACGGCGATAAATACCTCGACATGCCGGAAGAAGAACGGCTTGACTTGTTTAAAGACCGGGCCTATGTCGAAAAACTGAAGGCCCTTAAGCGGGATTTGGAACACTTCAACGTTTCTTATGACAATTGGTTCAGCGAACGGACGCTCCATCCGGACGCCATCAAGGCGGCCTGCGATGTTCTGCAGGGGCGGGGGAAAATCTATGAAAAAGACGGTGCCTTGTGGCTGAAGTCGACGGATTACGGCGATGATAAGGACCGCGTCGTCATCCGTGATAACGGTGTTCCGACCTATTTGGCTGCCGATATTGCCTATCATAAGAATAAGTACGATCGGGGTTTTAAAACCATGATCAATATTTGGGGTGCCGACCATCACGGTTACGTCGCCCGCGTCAAGGCTGCCATGGCAGCCCTTGGTTATGATACAGCCCAATTGGAAGTCCTTTTACTGCAGATGGTAAGCCTTTTCCGAGACGGACAGCAAGTTAAGATGAGCAAGCGTACCGGTCAGGCCATTACCTTAAATGAACTCATCGAAGAAGTCGGCACCGATGCAGCCCGCTACTTCTTCATCATGCGGTCTCTCGATACGCAGCTCGATTTCGATTTGGATTTGGCTAAATCACACAGCAATGAAAATCCCGTTTACTATATCCAGTATGCTCACGCTCGGATTTACAGTATCTATCGTCAGGCTAAAGAAGCCGGTGCCGACATAGACAGCGACTGGTCCGACGTCAAATGGGATACCTTGACCAATGACTATGAATTGGAATTGATCAAGAAAATGGCTGCGTTCCCGGAAGAAATCCAGAATGCGGCTCGTGAACGGGCACCGCACCGCATCGCTCATTTCGTTCACGAACTGGCTAGCTTGTTCCATGCTTTCTATAATCATTGCCGTATTATTCAAGAAGACAAGGATTTGGAAAAAGCACGGCTGGCCTTGGTTACGGCTGTACGCATTACCATTGCCAACAGCCTGGCTATTTTAGGGGTTTCTGCTCCTGAAAAAATGTAATATAATAAAATGATAAGTTATGATATGGATTTTGATTCGCAGTGGGCAGAAGCTCGACAGGGAGGAAATATGGCTAAATATATCTTTGTAACAGGCGGCGTCGTTTCTTCGTTAGGGAAAGGCATTACAGCGGCTTCCTTAGGCCGGTTGCTGAAGAACCGCGGCTACAAGGTTACAATCCAGAAGTTTGACCCTTATATCAATATTGACCCGGGCACGATGAGCCCTTATCAGCACGGTGAAGTTTTCGTCACCGACGACGGCACCGAAACGGACCTCGACCTCGGCCACTATGAACGCTTCATCGATATCAACCTCGGCAAGAACTCCAACGTCACGACCGGTAAAATCTATTGGTCCGTTCTTCAGAAAGAACGGCGCGGTGATTATCTGGGCCATACGGTACAGGTTATTCCGCACATTACGAATGAAATCAAGAACCGCGTCTATCGCGTCGGCGACGACGACAATGCCGATATCGTCATTACGGAAATCGGCGGTACCGTAGGCGATATTGAAAGCCTGCCTTTCTTGGAAGCTATTCGTCAGATCAAGAAGGAAGTCGGCCGCAACGACGTCTTGTACATCCACGTCACCCTCGTTCCCTATATCGGCGCTGCCGGTGAATTGAAGACCAAGCCGACCCAGCACAGTGTAAAAGAACTGCGCAGCATCGGTATCCAGCCGGATATCATCGTCTGCCGCACGGAACGGGCCTTATCGGATGAAATGAAAGATAAATTGGCCCTGTTCTGCGACATCGATAAAGATGCCGTCATCGAAAACAAGACCTTGAACAGCATCTATGAAGTGCCGCTCCTCTTGTCGGAAGAAGGGATGGACCGCATCGTTTTGGAAAAACTCGACCTGCCCAACCGTCCCTGCGACATGGAAGACTGGAAGAAGATGGTCGAATCGATCTACAATACCGAAAAGACGTTGGAAATTGCCTTAGTCGGTAAATACGTCGCCCTTCACGATGCCTACCTCAGCGTTGCCGAAGCCTTGAATCACGCCGGTATCGCTAATAAAGCCAAGGTCAATATCCACTGGATCGATTCGGAAACCTTGGAAGACCCGAAACTTACGATGGAAGAAGTCTTTAAAGGGATAGACGGCATCGTCGTTCCCGGCGGCTTCGGCAACCGCGGCATCGAAGGTAAAATCCGCGCAGTCCAGTATGCCCGTGAAAATAAGGTTCCTTATCTCGGCTTATGCCTGGGGATGCAGTGTGCTGTTATGGAATTTGCCCGCAACGTCGTCGGCCTCAAAGGGGCTACGTCGTCGGAATTCTGTGAAGACGCTGAATTCCCGGTCATCGACCTCATGCCGGACCAGGTTGATATTTCGGAAAAAGGCGGTACCATGCGTCTCGGTCTCTATCCCTGCAAGCTGGTGGATGGCACGAAGGCTCAGGAAGTATACGATGCCAACCTCATTTATGAACGCCATCGTCACCGCTGGGAATTCAACAATAAGTACCGCACGGAAATGGTCAATGCCGGCCTGATCTTGTCCGGTACGTCCCCTGACGACCGTTTGGTCGAAATCATCGAAATCAAGGATCATCCCTGGTTCGTCGGCTGCCAGTTCCATCCGGAATTTAAATCCCGTCCGACCAAGGCTCATCCTTTGTTCAACGGCCTTATTAAAGCGGCCCTCGGTTTGAAAAAATAATAAAGCAAGTGCCTGTCATTGTAAAAAGGACGTCTCTTTTGGGGACGTCCTTTTTACGTGTTGTATATTTTCATGAATCTTGCAAATATCGTATAAATTCTGCGCGGCCATTCTAATTTCGGGATACAAGGTATAAAGATACAACCGCTATGGGGTATCATGTCATATATGAATATAATATACATAATATATGTGCCTCGCGGAACATATATCAAAACGTTGTTTTCTTTAAAAATGTGATAAATTACGACCTTTGAAAAAGGGTTTGTAAACTATTTATTTGTTATTCCACATCCTTGAAAATCCCATAAAATGGCCATTTATACTATACAAAATAGGTGTTGTATGAAGAAATGTAAACCAAAATATCTTTTTAAATTCGGACGACTTTGGACTTCTTTTTCTTTCGCATTGCATATCATAAAAATAAGTTAAATGTGAAACTTTGCTCCGATTTTCACATTGAATAATACGCTACATAATGATATAATGTAAGCGATTGGAAGCATGATTCATGTTTTTATTATTTTTCATTATATAATAATGAGGTGATTTTTGATGTTGAATACCTTTAAACGAGGTGGGGTCCATCCTGACGATGGCAAGATCTATGCAAAAGATAAAGCCATAGAAACCCCGGCAGTACCGGCTCAAGTCGTCATTCCCATGAGCCAGCACTTTGGTGCCCCCTGTACACCGACCGTCAAAGTTGGCGATATGGTTAAAAAGGGACAGCTTATCGGGACCAGTGACGCATTCTTGCATGCCGACATTCATGCATCTACGTCCGGCAAAGTCATCAAAGTTGCGCCGATGCCGCACAACATGATGGTTCAGTGCATGGCTGTCGTCATTGAAGCGGATGGTAAGGATGAATGGGTTGAAGGACTTCCCGAAGCTCACGACTGGAAACAGCTCGACAGCAAAGAAATCCTGGAACTCATCAAAAAAGCTGGCGTCGTCGGCTGCGGCGGTGCTACCTTCCCGGCTCACGTCAAACTGGCTCCGAACAAACCGGTTGATACTTTCATCGTCAATGGCGCCGAATGCGAACCGTACCTGACCTGTGACTACCGTGCGATGGTAGAAAAGGAAACGACGGACAAACTCGTAACAGGTGTCCAGATCTGCATGAAAGTGCTCGGAATTAAAACGGCTTTCATCGGAATCGAAGACAACAAACCGGAAGCCATCCAGAACCTGACCGAAGCTTTCAAAGATATTCCCGAAGTTACGGTTGTTGCCTGCAAGACCAAGTATCCTCAGGGTGCTGAAAAAATGATGATCGAAGCCTGCACGGGCCGTCAGGTAGAACCGGGCGGACTCCCGATGAACGTCGGCTGCGTCGTCAGCAACGTCGGCACCGTCATCGCTATCACCGATGCTGTCTGTCAGGGTATTCCCTTCATCGAACGCCTTACGACCGTTACGGGTGACTGCATCAAAGAACCGAAAAACCTCCGTCTTCGCATTGGTACTACCTTCCAGGAAGTTATCGACTACTGCGGCGGCTTTACCGAAAAACCGGATCGCCTGATTGCCGGCGGCCCGATGATGGGGCTTGCCCAGTATCAGCTCGATGTACCGATTACCAAAGGTGCGTCCGGTATCCTGGCACTCTCTCCGGAAAAATGCCAGGCCGGCGAAGAATCTCCGTGTATCCGCTGCGGCCGCTGCGTAGAAGCATGTCCGATGGGCCTCGTTCCGAGTCAGCTCAGCATCTTCTCGTCCTGCCAGGCTTGGGATAAATGCATGGAATACGGCGTCATGAACTGTGTTGAATGCGGCAGCTGCGTTTATACCTGCCCGGCAAAACGCAATATTGTCCAGTATATCCGCAATGCAAAAGGTCAGTGCAAAGCAATGCAGCGCGAAGCGCAGGCGAAAGCAGAAGCACAGAAAGCCAATAACTAATTGGAAGAAGGGATATCATGAGTCCAGAAGCTAAAGGACAAACAAATGGAAAGGATGCTAAAGACATGCAGGAAATCAAACTTACCGTAGCATCTTCACCGCATGTTCGCTGTAACGAAACGATTCCTAAAATCATGTGGAATGTTGTTGCCGCTCTCGTACCGGCTGCTGCGTTTGGCGTTTACTATTTCGGTGTCAATGCTCTCGTCAATATCATCGTCGCAATTGTCTCGGCTGTTATCTTTGAATTCTTATGGGAAAAGGCGATGCACAAACGCATCACCATTACCGACGGCTCTGCTGTCATCACCGGCCTTCTGTTGGCTATGACCTGTCCTCCGAGCCTTCCTTGGTGGATGAGCATCGTCGGTTCCTTCCTGGCTATCGTCGTCTGTAAACAAGCTATGGGCGGCCTCGGCTACAATATTTTCAACCCGGCTCATGTCGGTCGTGCCGGCCTGATGGTTTCCTGGCCGGTGGCTATGACCACCTGGACACAGGTCAACGGTACGGTCATCGATGGCGTTGCCGGTGCAACTCCTTTGAACGTTTTCAAACACGGCGGTTCCGATGCCCTGTTCCAGCTTTTCGGTACGAATGACTGGAGCAGCATTTACCAGAGCCTGTTCTTCGGTTTCCGTAACGGTTCCCTCGGTGAAACCTCTACGGTTCTCCTCATCCTCGGCGGCTTATGGCTGATTTACAAAGGTTATGTTAACTGGCAGGTTCCGGTCGTCATGATCGCCACCGTCGGTATCCTCACCGGTGCTGTATACGGCAGTGCCAACGTTGCCCTCTTCCAGATGATGGCAGGCGGCCTTATCATTGGTGCTTTCTTCATGGCAACCGATATGGTCACGGCTCCGATTACCGTTAAAGGTCAGGTCATCTTCGCATTAGGCTGCGGCCTCATTACGGTTTTGATCCGTGTACTCGGCGGTTATCCTGAAGGGGTTTGCTACTCCATCTTGCTCATGAATACCTTGACTCCGCTCATCGATCGTTTGGTTAAACCGACTGTCTTTGGTGCGGTAAAGACAAAGGGGGCTAAATAAAATGGCAGACAAAAACGAAAGCGGGATCTTTAAGGTCGCAATGAACCTTATCCTTACCTGCCTTGTTTCCGGTTGCATTATCGGTGTCGTTTTCTTCATCACCGGCCCGATTGCTACGGCAAAAGCAGAACAGATGAAACAGGATTCGATGAAGACCCTCGTTCCCGATGCTGACAAATTCGTTCCTGTACAGGGCGAAGAAGATACGTTTATTGCTGAAAAAGGCGGCCAGAAAGTCGCTTACATCATTCCGACGGCTCCGAAAGGATACGGCGGTCCGATTAAGCTTTTGACGGCTGTATCCATGGACGGTACGGTTATGGACTACACGGTCCTCGAAGCCAATGAAACGCCGGGTCTTGGTGACAAAGGCGCAAAATCTCCGTTCAAAGATCAGTTTAAAGGTAAGAAAATTGCCGGTCTTGAAGTCACAAAGGACAGAAGCGCAAAAGATAAGATCCAGGCTTTGACTGGTGCAACGATTTCTTCCCGTGCCTTCACCTTGGGCGTTAAAGAGGCTGTTGAAAAAGCAGCACAGATGGGGGGTAAATAATAATGAATCTTTGGAAAATCTTTACTAGAGGCATTATTGAAGAAAACCCGTACTTCGTCTTGGCCTTGAGCCTGTGCCCGGGCCTTGCTGTAACGACGAGCATCGTCAACGGTTTGACCATGGGCTTTACGGTATGGTTCGTTATCACCGCCAACAACGTCGTCGTTTCGATCATTCACAAATTGATCAACAAAAAAGTACGTATTCCGGTTTATATTACGTGTATCGCTACGATCGTAACCTGTGTACAGCTGTTCTTACAGGCTTATGCTCCTGATCTGTACAAAGCCCTCGGCGTATACCTCGACTTGGTCGTCGTATTTGCTATCATCTTGGCTCGTGCTGAATCGGTCGCATCGAAAAACGGCGTCGTCGTTTCCTTCCTCGATGGCATGGGCATGGGCATGGGCTTCACCATTGCTATGTTCATCATTTCCTGCATCCGTGAAGTCATCGGCAACGGCACCTTCTTTGGTCTCGAAGTATTCGGTCCGTCTTACCAGCCGGCTCTGATCATGGCACTGCCGCCTGGAGCCTTCATGCTGATCGGTTTCATCATGGCTGGCTTCAAGATTTGGAATGAACGTGTTGAAAGACAGAGACAACTGAAAGGGAGTGAAGGATAATGGAATACTTTACGCTGTTTATCGGGGCTGTCTTGATTAACAACTTCGTATTGACCAAGTTCCTCGGCTTGTGTATCTTCTTCGGCGTTTCGAAAAACTTGAACGCTTCGGTCGGGATGGGTTTCGCTGTTACGGCCGTTATCACCTTGAGTACCATCTTAGCTTGGAGTCTGTACAACTGGGTCCTCGTTCCGCTTAACCTGACCTTCTTACGGACGATTTCCTTCGTTATCTTGATTGCAAGCTTCGTACAGCTGTTGGAAATTATCATCAAGAAACAGTCTCCGACACTGTATAACATGTGGGGGATTTACCTCATGCTGATTGCGACGAACTGTATCGTTCTGTCCGTCCCGGTCATCAGTGTTACCAGTGGCTATAATTTCCTCGAAAACATCATCTTCGCTGTCGGTGCCGGCATTGGTTTCGCCATTGCCCTTATCTTGATGGCAAGCTGCCGTGAAAAAATGGATTTTGCCGATATCCCTCATGCTATGAAGGGGACACCGATCGCCTTTGTCCTTGCAGGCATGATGTCGTTGGCTTTCCTTGGCTTCTCCGGCATGATTTAAGGCAAAAGGAGTTGAAAACTGATTATGGATTACTCATTTATTGCAATCATGGCCGTCGTCGTCATGGTTTGTATCGGCCTTGTATTCGGTTTTATCCTTGCAAGTGCGGATAAGAAATTCGCTATGGAAGAAAATCCCCTTATCGGCGAAGTAAAAGAAGCACTGCCTCAAGGTCAGTGCGGCGCTTGTGGCTTTGCCGGCTGTGCAAAATATGCAGAAGCTGTCGTCCTTGATCCCGATGTTGCGCCGAACCTCTGCGTTCCCGGTAAGGCAGAAGTTGCTGAAATCGTCGCTAAATTGACCGGTAAAATTGCGGAAGCTACGGAACCGAAATTTGCCCACGTCAAATGCCGCGGCGGCAATGGCATCGCAAAACTGGCTTATGAATACAAAGGTGTTCATGACTGTGCTGCTGCTAAAATCGTTCAGCAGGGTCCGAAGTTCTGTAAATTCGGCTGTTTAGGTTTTGGTAACTGCACCCGTTCCTGCCCCTTCGGTGCTATGCACATGGGTGAAGACGGACTGCCGGTTATCGACAAACGTCTCTGCACGGGCTGCGGCAAATGCGCTTCCATTTGCCCGAACCACGTCATCGAATTGCTGCCGATCAGTGCCAAAGTTGCTATTAGCTGCAGCTCCAAAGATTTTGGCGCTGCTGCCATGAAGAACTGCAAAGCTATGTGTATCGGCTGCGGTTCCTGCATGCGTAACTGCTCCCATCAGGAAGAAGGCGCTATCAAGATCGTCGACCATTTGGCCGTCGTCAATCAGGCTGTCTGCCACAACTGCGACAACGCTACGTGCATGACCAAGTGTCCGACAGGCGCTATCAATGAAATGATCAAAGGTTCTTTCAAGAAAGAAGAAAAAGTAGGTTAATAGATGGGTAAGAAACGGTATGTATGGGTTCTTCTCACCATGGCGTTCCTCATCGTATTAAGCAGCTCCGGATGCACCTTGCATCCGGAGTCTTCTTTTGATAGGAGCGGCGTCGCCATGGATACGTCGGTCTCTCTCCGGGCGACCGGGGAGGAGGCGAAAGAAGCCGTTGATGAAGGCTTCGAGCGGCTGGCTGTCTTAGATAAATTGGCCGGTCAAAATGAAGACAGCGATGTCAGCCGCATCAATGCCGCTGCCGGTAAGGACTATGTAAAGGTAGATCCGGCTATTTATGAAATGATTGAATACGCCAAGGACTATTCGGCCAAGAGTCAGGGCGAATGGGATATCACCATCGGGGTCATGACCAACTTGTGGCATATCGGCAATGCCGACCAGCATGTGCCGTCGCCGGAAGAGGTCTCCCAGGCCTTGATGAAGGTAAATTATAAAGATATCCTCCTGCGGCCGGAAGACCACAGCGTCATGCTGGCAAAACCGGGGATGGCCATCGATTTAGGCGGTGTCGCCAAGGGATATGCCGTCGATGAAATCCGCAAGATTTACGAAAAGCATCACATTGAAAGCGGCCTCATCAACCTCGGAGCCAGCTCGATGTATGCTGTCGGCAAGACGACCAAGGGAAAGCCGTGGAACATCGGTATCAAGCATCCCCGGTCGGATAATAACCAGGACTTTTTGGGGATCGTCGCCATTGAAAACCAGGCCTTGTCCACGTCCGGTGATTATGAACGCTACTTCATCCAAGACGGTGTCCGCTACCATCACATCTTTGACCCTCGTACGGGTTATCCGGCTCGGTCCGGTGTCATGAGCGACTCTATCATTATCGATGGGTCCGTGCCCCATGCCGGCATGCTCAGTGATATGCTGACGACCATCGTCTTCGTTTTGGGGCCCCAGAAAGGCCTCGATTTGGTCCACAGTATGGAAGGTGTGGACTGTGAAATTACCGGAACGGATAATGCCATTTATATGACACCCGGATTCCGAGATCATTTCTCTGATCTAAATGCTGATTTTCATATTTCAGAATAAAAAGACTTCCATAGAAGTAAAAAGTATAGTGAATAAATAATTAATAACTTTAAGTCTATTTACTTTTTGCGATCTTTGTAAGATAATATAGGTATAATAGATTTTAAAGCTATGGAGGGTAGTATTGGCAGATGGATCATATTGATGACAAGATTTTAATGATTTTGAAACGAAATGGAAAAGCATCGGCAACAGAAATAAGTAAAGTTGTCGGCTTGTCCATTCCCGCCGTTGCCGAACGAATTCGTAAGATGGAACACAACGGCATCATTGAAGGCTACGGTGCGAAGATAAACCGCCGCAAGACGGGATACAACGTGACCGCCTTCATTATGGTCAACCTGGAACGGTCGGGCGATGACGAGGATTTCCGTGCGAAAATCGTTCAGTATTCTGAAGTGTTGGAATGCCATCACGTCGTCGGCGCCTTCGATTACTTGTTAAAAGTGCTCGTAAAGACACCGGATGATTTGGAACATTTCCTCATGCAGGTACTGAATGAAATTCCGACGGTCGCTTCTTCGCAGACGTTCATGTGTTTATCCACACTGAAAGAAGAATGGAACGTTTAACAAAAAAGATGCTGTCGCACTTGCGGCAGCATCTTTTTGTCTCTATATAGCGTTATCGGTCAGGCCGTTATCCTTCCGTCGGGACTGATGACTTTGACCTGAAGGTCAAGGGATTTACCGCTCTGGTCCAGAGCTTTTTTTACGGCCATTTCCAGGCCGCGGCAGCAGGGGACTTCCATGCGGACGACAGTGACATCTTGAATGGCGTTCTGGCGAATGATTTCCGTCAGTTTTTCGGAATAGTCGATGTCATCGAGCTTGGGACAGCCGATGAGGGTGATATGGCCCTTGATAAAATCGTCGTGGAAACGGGCATAAGCATAGGCTGTGCAGTCGGCAGCAATCAAGAGCCGGGCGCCGTTAAAGTAAGGGGCATGAGGCGGGACGAGTTTGAGCTGGACCGGCCATTGACGGAGTTGTGAAGCCTCTCCTTGACGGGATTCTTTTGCAGCTTCCGGGGTTACGGCATGAGCTTCGCTTCCGGGGCAGCGCCCTTTATAGATACGGCCCTGGGCGGCCATGTTCTTTTTGACGGCTTCTTCGTCGTAGTCAGCGGCTTCGCGTTCGACGAAGGTGATGGCCCCGGTCGGGCAGTTGGGAAGGCAGTCGCCTAAGCCGTCACAGTAATCGTCGCGCATGAGCTGAGCCTTGCCGCCTACCATGGCGATGGCTCCTTCGTGACAAGCGTCGACACAGGCACGGCAGCCATTGCATTTTTCTTGATCAATTTGTATAATTTTACGTATCATAGTCATTTCCTCCATCGGCAGTTTCGTTGATAATGTTAGTATACGTTATGTTGACGGATATTGCCGTTGTTTTTCCAACTTATTCAGCAGGAGGTGCTGCTAATGGAACAACATCTTTCCCTTATCGAAAAATCGCCTCTTTTTCGCGGCGTCGCCAAGGACGATGTCCTGCCGCTTTTGCAGGATTTAAAAGTCAGGCAGAAAAACTATAAAAAAGGGGAGTTTCTCTTTTATTCCGGAGATCCGGTCACCTATATCGGGCTGGTTCTCGAAGGTTCGGTCCATATCATTCAGGAAGATTATTGGGGCAATCGGAATATTCTGTCTCAAATCCCACAAGGCTTCTTTTTTGGCGAAGCCTTTGCCTGTCTTCCCGAGGCGCCGGCGACGGTCGATGTCGTGGCGGCCTCTGATGCGGTCATCATTCAGATCTATGTGGCCAATGTCCTCCACGGCGGCCATCTCTTGACGCCGGCTGAGGCACAGTTTACGGGAAATCTCTTGGGCCTCATGGCTGAAAAGAATCGACTCCTTACAGAAAAGATGCGCTATTTGACCCAGCGCTCGACGCGGCAGAAAATCATGCTCTACTTGTCGAACTTGGCGCGGGATAAGGGTGCGTCGACCTTTTCACTGCCCTTTAACCGCCAGCAGATGGCCGATTTTCTATCTGTCGACCGCAGCGCCTTATCGGCGGAACTCAGTAAGATGAAAAAAGACGGACTCATCGATTATCATAAAGATCAATTTTCCTTGTTATAAGGGAAGAAAAAACGGCAGGGATTGCGGAATATCGGCAATCCCTGCCGTTTTGTATATCTAAGGATCAGTGGAGATGGGGAAGGATGTGGCCCATCTTATTCTTCTTGGTTTCTAAATAGAATTCATCGAATTTTTGCGGTTCCATTTCGATGGGGACGCGTTCGACGATTTCTACGCCGAAGCCTTCGAGGCCGTAGATCTTTTCCGGATTGTTGGTCAGGAGGCGGATTTCCTTAGCACCCATATCCTGCAGCATTTGAGCGCCAATCCAGTATTCGCGAAGGTCGGGGGCAAAGCCGAGTTTTTCGTTGGCTTCGACCGTATCGTATCCCTGTTCCTGGAGGACATAGGCTTTGAGCTTATTGATGAGGCCGATACCGCGGCCTTCTTGGCGCATGTAGAGCAAGATGCCCCGGCCTTCGGCGTTGATCTGGCTGAGGGCGGCTGCCAGCTGTTCACCGCAGTCGCAGCGGCACGAGCCGAAGACGTCACCGGTGAGGCATTCGGAGTGGACGCGGCACAAGAGGTTCTTGCCGTCGCCGATGTCACCCTTGATGAGGGCGACGTGGTGTTCGCCCGTGAGGTCGTTGATGTAGCCGTAGATTTTGAACTCGCCGTACTTGGTCGGCATCTTAGCGACGGCTTCGCGGATGACGTGTTTGTCGTGGCGGCGGCAGTAGTTCTGCAAATCGTGGATGGTGATGAATTTTAAGTGGTACTTATCGGCAATTTCCCACAGGGACGGCGTGCGCATCATCGTGCCGTCGTCGGCCATGATTTCGCAGCACAGGCCGACTTGTTTGAGGCCTGCCAAGCGCAGGAGGTCGACCGTTGCTTCCGTATGGCCGTTGCGGGTCAAAACGCCGCCTCTTTTTGCGATGAGGGGGAAGTTGTGGCCGGGACGGCGGAAATCTTCGGGACGAGCTGATTCTTCGGCGCATTTGCGGGCTGTGAGGGCCCGTTCGACAGCCGAGATACCTGTCGTCGTATCGACGTGGTCGATGGAAACGGTGAAGGCCGTTTCGTGGTTATCTGTATTTTCGCTGACCATGGGCGGCAGGCCTAATTTATGGGCATATTCGATGCTCATAGGCATGCAGATCAGGCCCTTGCCGTGGCTGGCCATGAAGTTCATGTTTTCTGTCGTGCAGTACTGAGCTGCGCAGATGAAGTCCCCTTCATTTTCACGGTCCGGATCGTCGGTGACGATGACGATATGACCGGCCTGCAGTTCTTCGATAGCTTCTTCAATGGTGTTGAATTTACGTTTTTCTGTCGTCAAAATAAAGACCTCCTTATAACGAAAGCCCTGCGCCGATAACGGCTCAGGGCTTTTCTATGCAATGTAAGGCAGGCTGCCAAAGCAGCACGCCACATCTTCTTCCATCCAGACTATACTGTCGGTTTTGGAGTTTCACCAAATCACGAGCCCTATGGCTCCTACGCTGCTGCGTTCGCGGACTGTACCGCCGATCGGGAATTTCACCCTGCCCTGAAGATATACGTTTTATTCAGTTCTGTTTTGTATTATACACGGTAGTCGTGATTTTTGCAAGTCATAGCCATGGCGCTGGTTCTCAGGCTTTTTCGTCGATGTCAAAGATCTTTCCGGGGTTTAAGATGTTGTTCGGATCGAGGGCCCGTTTGATGTCCCTCATCATTTCCAGTTCACCGGGATCCGTGAATTCTTTCATCAGGGCTTTTCGCTTATAGCCGATGCCGTGTTCGCCGGACAGGCGGCCACCGTGGGCATAAATGAAGGTGTACAGTTCCTGCTGGTTGGCCTTGACCCGCTCATCCCATTCTTCATAGGTTTCATCGTCGCCTTTTAAGATGTTCAGGTGGATGTTGCCGTCGCCGGCGTGGCTGGCGATGCGGGTAATGAGGTTGTACTTTTTGGCAAGGCGCAGGATTTCATCGAGGAGCAGGGATTCCTGATCGACGGGGACGACGACGTCTTCTTTGCAGACGATGAGGCTTTCGGCGCGGACGGCTTCGGCAAAGGCCTTGCGGGCCTGCCAAATCTTATTGTGGTCGGCGACGAGGACCGAGGAAGCTCCGTTTTCCGTGCAGATTTCGTCGAGGATGACGGCTTTGTCGTCAAGGTCGTCTTCATTGGTCCCTTCGACTTCGACGATGATGTAGTTGCCGTTGTCGCTGCCTTGAAGCGTTTCGTTGAGGTATTTTTCGACGGATTTGATGGTGATATTGTCCATGAATTCGACACAGGTCGGTGTAATGCCGGCCTTGATGAGTTTTGTGACGACGCCCATGGCTTTTTTACGGTCGTCGAAAATAGCCAGTAAATCGAGGGCGTATTTCGGCTTGGGGACCAATTTCAAAGTCGCTTTGGTAATGATGCCTAACGTGCCTTCTGAGCCGATGATGAGCTGGTCTAAGGAGTAGCCCGTCGACTGTTTTTGCAGGCGGGCACCGAGGGTTACGATGCGGCCTTTAGGATTTACGACTTCGACGCTGTATACCTGGTGGCGGGTTGTCCCGTATTTGACGGCTCGGTTGCCGCCGGCATTGGTAGCGATATTGCCGCCGATGAAGCACGAGTCCCCGCTGCAGGGATCGCCGGCATAAAAGAGATCCTGCTGTTCGGCGGCATCCTGAAGGTCCGATGTACGTACGCCCGGTTCGACGACGGCATAGAGGCCTTCGGGATTGATTTCAAGGATTTTATTCATCTTTTCTAAGGACAAGACGATGCCGCCGTATTCCGGGACGGCGCCGCAGGCAAGGCCGGTACCGGCACCGCGCGGGACGACGGGGAAGCGAAAGGCGTTGGCCAGTTTTAAGACGGCACTGACTTGTTCTGCTTTTTCGGCAAAGACGACGGCTTCCGGCATCCGGTGATAAGCCGGGTCGGTTACTTCGTCATGGGAATAGGGCTGCATGGCGTCCGTGTCGGTGACGACGTTTTTCGGGCCGACGATGGATTTCAAATTTTCTATGATTTCCGGTGTGATTTTTTCGTATGTCATAATAGTTCCCCCTCGGATAAAGATACAATATACGTGTTTTTATTATATATAACCTGCCGGTATTTTAAAAGGAATTTTACAAAAAAACTTTATCTTGTTCCCAAACCCATGTATACTATAGGATAAGATTTTTTTCTTAGACTATCATTTTTTAGAAAGGGTGATTGGGTGGAGTCCAAAGAGTATCGGCCGCCTGTGCGTCGGAAGAAGCGCCGCCGGATTCGTCAAAAGCGCCGTCCCGGTCTGTTCAGTCGGTTTCGGCAGCTGAGCTGGTACAATCTGTTTCTCATAGGCATCATTATTGTCGGTTTTTATCTCATTGGGGTCCGGCTCTACCGAGTCTGGGAAATCAGGGAGGATATGAATCAAACGCTGCAGCAGGAACAGCTCTTGCGGGATGAAAATACGCGGCTTAAAGCGCAGTACGATAAGCTCAACGATCCCGAGGAAGTCTCACGAGAAGCACGGGAACAATTTGGATTGGCCAAGCCTGACGAAATCCCTTATAAGCCGTAAAAGTTTGTCGATTCTTCCATTTTGGGAATTGAATTTTTGGGAAATTATGAGTATAATGACCATATACGTTTATCAAAGTATCTATCAGAAGGCACCATCTCTAAGATGGTGGATGAATGGTCGCAGTTAGTCTTCTGCGTAACCAAAAACGATAACAAAACAATAGCCTTAGCGCTATCTCGGGCAATACTTGCCTTGGCCGCAGCGTGACACAACGTGGATCATGACGGGTACAAAAACGAAAGTAAGCGGAAGTTTTTTAACGACCGTGTAGCGGGCTTTTGGACAGCCCGTTAAGAATAAGGGTATCCTGATAGTGAGTTCCTTCGGGATAAATCTATCAGGCGTTAGTCCGTGTATCAAACTTCTTAAGAATCTTTCACTTCTATAAGTAAGAGAAGTTCAACAGCTATGCTGAATATCACAAGGAGGAAATTAAAACAGCATGACAATTGAAGTAGGCAGTGTGATAGAAGGTACCGTTACGGGGATTACAAAATTTGGCGCATTCGTAGAACTTCCGGATAAGAAAGTAGGTCTTGTACATATTTCTGAAGTCGCTAATGAGTATGTCAAAGATGTAAATGATTTTTTGAAAGTTCGCGATAAGGTCAGCGTCAAAGTGTTGTCTGTCGATGATAAGGGAAAGATTGCCTTGTCTATTAAGCAGACCCAGGCGGCTCCTGAAAAGAAGGAATTCCGCCCGAAACGTGATATGCGGCAGAAACACGAATTCCGCCAGCATAACGGTTTTGATTCACGCCGCTCGTCAGGTTCGCTGTCGTTTGAAGACCGGCTCAGCAAATTCCTGAAGGAAAGCGATGAACGCCTGATGGATTTGAAGCGCAATACAGAATCGAAACGCGGCGGCCGCGGCGCTCGCCATGCTGATTGATAAGTATTGAATAGCGGAGTGCAGAAAGAGGCGCCGCACGTATCGTGCGACGGCCTCTTTTTGATTTGAAAGGAGACGTTATGGAGTATCAGAAATATGCCGTCATCGACATTGGCTCCAATTCCCTGCGCCTCATGACGGGCTGGCAGGAAGTTCCCGGGACGTGGACTTTTTCGCCGAAAGAATTGGCAACGACCCAGCTCGGGAAAGGCATCGACGAAACACGCCATTTGTCGGCTGACGGAATGGAAGCGTCTTTTGCTGCCATGGAAGGCTGGAAGAAAAAGCTTTCCGGCGTACCCGTCTGTGCCGTCGCTACCAGTGCCGTTCGTGAAGCCGTTGACGGCCAGGCCTTTTTGGCAGAAGTACGAGCCCGTTTCGGCTGGCACTGCCGGGCCATTTCAGGCCTTGAAGAGGCGTCCCTCTGTTTTACGGGAGCGACGAAGTTTATCGATCCCGAAAAGACGGCGGCCATTCTCGATATTGGCGGCGGCAGCAGTGAAGTCGCCGTCGGCAAACGAGGGATTTTATGCTGGTCTCACAGTTATGCCATGGGCGCCGTCCGGTTCACGAAAAAGGACGTCCTCAAGGAAGACGACGTCCTTCACCTGGAAAACCGATGTCATAAGATGTGGCTTCCCATCCCTATGAGTGAGACGCCGCAAGTCCTCATCGGTGTCGGCGGTACCTTGACGACGTTGGCCGCCATGGATTTAAAGCTCGACGTCTACGACGCCAAAAAGGTCGAAGGTCACGTCGTGTCGTATGAATCCTTGTGTCAGCACATTGAGAAACTGCGTGTCATGACGCCGGAAGAACGGCGCCATGTACCGGGCCTTCAGCCCAAGCGCAGCGAAATCATCTTAGCCGGTCTAATCATTGCCAAGTCGTTCTTAAAGCGCTATGAAATTCCGGCCGTCATGGCCAGTGAACGGGACATCATGGAGGGCATCTTCTTTCGTCATTCCTTTCACGATGCGGCCTGGAACTCGAAGGAAGGCCGGTTATGAGCCTCGTCGAAGACGTTGCGGACTACAACCGGCAGCACAGCTTGTGGCAGCCGGGAAGTGCCGTTCTCGTTGCCTGTTCGGGCGGACCGGATTCGATGGTCCTCCTCGATGTATTGAGCCGCCTGGCCCCGTTATATCGCCTGCGCCTGACGGCCTGCTACGTCCACCACGGCATTCGGGCTGCTGCTGATGCCGAAGTCGACTTTGTTCGCCGCGAAGCCTTGAAGCGTCATTGCGGTTTTGCTTGGCAGTACGTCGATGTGCCGGCTCTCGCCCGTCGTGAAAAAATGTCAGAAGAGGCGGTGGGACGGCGGGAACGCTACCGAATTTTACGCGCTGTGAAGCGGGCCTGCGGCGCTTCGGCGATTGCCGTCGCCCATCACGGTGACGATCAAGCCGAAACGGTATTGCTCCACCTCCTTCGCGGCAGCGGCCTTCAAGGCCTGTGTGGCATGGAGCCGAGAAGGGGGGACATCATACGCCCGTTGTTGGGCTTTACGAAAGCCGAGCTTGCTTCATATGCTGCCGAACAAGGGATTCCCTCTTGTCACGATGAAACCAATGACAGTACACGCTACCACCGCAACCGCATTCGCTTAGAGTTACTGCCTGCCTTAACACGATATAACCCGGCCATTACGGCCGACCTCAACCGCCTGTCTGATACAGTCCGGGCGGATGAAGCTTTTTTAAAGGACTGTACCGAGCAAGTCTATCGGGATATTGCCTGTCCGGATCACGGCGTTCCGGCCCTGGACAGACGCAAATTACTGTCTCAGCCTCTCGCCTTGCAGCGGCGATTGATACGACGGCTCTGGCAGGAGGCAACCGGGTCTTTTAAGGACCTTCCCTTTCATTATGTTGAAATTATACGGGCTTTAGCTGCCAAGGAAACAGGTAAACAGTTTCAGTGCGGCAAAGCTTGTGCTTATACGACACGGACCGCACTCTGCATGGGTCCGGCCGTTCCCCGCCAAAAGGGGCGACGGTAATTTAATTTTTTTCGGAGGAATCAAGATGCATCAGGATATCAAAGAAATTTTACTTACAGAAGAACAGATTGCTGCCCGCGTTCGCGAATTAGGCGCCGAGATTACGAAAGATTATGCCGGAAAGACGATCCTCCTTTGCGGCATCTTGAAAGGAGCCGTCACCTTCTTTACCGATTTGGCCCGCGCCATCGACGGACCTGTCTATTTCGACTTCATGAGCTGTTCCAGTTATGGCGCTTCGACGGAATCGTCGGGGGACATCGAAATTCGTAAGGACCTCGATAACGACGTCGAAGGGAAGGATGTCCTCATCGTTGAAGACATCATCGATACGGGCATTACCTTGAGCCATCTCGTCCCGATGCTGAAAGAACGGGGGGCACGCTCGGTGAAATTAGCTACCCTCTTAAGTAAACCCGCTCGGCGCCAGGTTGAAGTCCCTGTCGACTACAACGGTTTTGAAATTCCCGATGCCTTCGTCGTAGGCTACGGCCTCGACTATAACAGCTGCTACCGCAACCTGCCTTACATCGGCGTCTTGAAGGAAGAAGTATACTCCAAGTAAGGAAGTCTACCTATTTTGTATAAAATAAGTTGTTGCTTTTAAAGAAGTGTGGTAATATAAAATTGTGTTGGTTAGAATAAAGAAAAAAATGTCATAAACTAGGTGAAAGGAGCAGTATTTTGAGTAAATTTGTGCGGAATGTAAGTTTATACTTACTCATCATCATCGTCGCCGTATCGATTATAGATGCCCTTACGAGCAACAAGACTGATAAATCGGAAATTTCTTACACGAATTTCATGAGTCAGGTCCAGCAGAAAAAAGTCGATGCCGTCCAGATTACCGCCGATCACGCCATCGTCGGTCAACTGAAAGACGGAACGTCCTTTACGTCGTATGCCCCGACGGATGCAGCGCTCTTACCGGCCCTGCGAGATGCTGATGTCAATGTTATTGCCAAGCCGCCTGAACAACCGTCGTGGTGGATGAATATGCTGACGGCAGTCCTGCCGATTTTAGTACTCATCGCCGTGTGGTTCTTCATCATGCAGCAGACCCAGGGAGGCGGCGGCCGGGTCATGAACTTCGGCAAAAGCCATGCCAAGATGCATGGTGAAGGAAAGATCAAAGTCACGTTTAAAGATGTTGCCGGTGAAGATGAAGCCAAGGAAGAATTGGCTGAAATCGTCGAATTCCTGCGCAACCCCAGCAAGTATAATGCCATTGGCGCCAAGATTCCGAAAGGGGTCCTTCTCTTTGGCCCTCCGGGCACCGGGAAAACCCTCTTGGCTCGTGCCGTAGCCGGTGAAGCCGGTGTGCCTTTCTTCAGTATCAGCGGGTCTGACTTCGTCGAAATGTTCGTCGGTGTCGGTGCATCCCGTGTCCGTGATTTATTTACACAGGCCAAGAAAAATGCCCCCTGTATCGTCTTCATCGACGAAATCGATGCCGTCGGCCGCCAGCGCGGTGCCGGCCTCGGAGGCGGTCATGACGAACGCGAACAGACTTTGAATCAGCTGTTGGTCGAAATGGATGGCTTCGGTTCCAACGAAGGCATTATTACCATTGCTGCGACGAACCGTCCGGATATCCTTGACCCGGCCCTTCTTCGTCCCGGCCGTTTTGACCGTCAGATTACCGTCGACCGTCCTGATTTACGCGGCCGTCGGGCTATCCTCGAAGTCCATGCTAAAGGTAAGCCCTTAGGCAAGGACGTCGATCTCGACATCATCGCCAAGAAGACACCGGGCTTTACCGGTGCCGACCTGGGGAACCTGCTCAATGAAGCGGCGCTCCTTGCTGCCAGAGCCAATAAGAAAATCATCAACATGCCGGAACTGGAAGAAGCCAGTGAAAAGGTAAGCTTCGGGCCGGAACGGCGCAGCCACGTCATCAGCGATAAGGAAAAACGCCTGACCGCTGTCCATGAATCGGGGCACGCCCTCATTGCCTACCTCTTGCCGGACGCTGACCCGGTACACAAGGTCACGATCATTCCTCGAGGCCGTGCCGGCGGGTATACGATGATGCTGCCGGAAGAAGACCGGTCGTATGAAACGAAATCCTACTACCTGGCACAGATCCGCGTCGCCCTCGGCGGCCGGGCTGCTGAAGAAATCGTCTTCAACGAAATCAGCAGCGGTGCATCGGGCGACCTCCAGAGCGTTACCCGCATTGCTCGCCAGATGATCACCCGCCTGGGCATGAGTCCTAAATTGGGCCCCATGGTCTTTGGCGAACAGCAGGATCAGGTCTTCCTTGGCAAGAGTCTCGGCCACGAACGCAATTACGGCGACAGTGTGGCTGAACTGATCGACAAGGAAATGCACGATATTGTATCGGAAGCCTATGCCGATGTCCTCCATATGCTGCACGAACGTCTCGATACACTGAATAAGATGGCCGACGCCCTCATAGAAGTCGAAACGATCAACCGTCAGCAAGTCGATAATTTGGTCAAATACGGGACCCTCGAAGCCCCCGAAGAAAAAACGACCGAAGCCGTCGATGCGGAACCTGCCGATACGGCAGCCCAGCCGGCAGAAACTGTCGAAACAAAAGCCGCCGATGCCGAACCGACTGCAGAAGAACCGGCTTCGGAATCGAAAGGTGAAACGCCTGTCGATGAAGCTCCTCAGCAGGAACAGACGGAAGTCCAGATCAGTCCTTGGGGCAACCCCGTTCCTAAGGGCGGTCTGACGGATGGCGTAATCGATTCGGACGATGAAAAGTCTGACAAAGATACGAATAAATAAGTTTATCATGGCTTAGTTCAAGGCCGTTTAAAGACTGCCGTATGAGCTTTATCCTCATGCGGCAGTCTTTTTGCGTGACGCCTTGACAGGCATATGGGGTATGATACAATTTTTAAATAAATGATGAGCATGTTACGGCCGCTATACGATACCTCATGGGCATGGTCTGAAAAGCGGCAGTAGGAGGGACGAATGAATATGCGGGAAGATATTTTCAACTTTTTACGAAAACACCAAAATGAATTCGTATCGGGCCAGCAGATTTCTGAGCAGCTGGGCGTCTCTCGGACGGCGGTGTGGAAGCATATACGGGCCTTGAAGCAGAAGGGATACGTCATTGAATCGTATACGAAAAAGGGCTATTGCCTGCGCGAAGCACCGGAACTCTTGTCTCCGGAAGCCCTGGAAAAAGGCTTGGCTTCGTCCGAATTCGGACAGCATATCGTCTATCGGGAACGGGTCGATTCGACGAATAACGTCGCCAAACAACTGGCCGACGACGGAGCGACCGAAGGGACTGTCGTCATTGCCGAAGAACAGACTGGCGGCCGCGGCCGTTTAAGCCGTTCTTTTCACTCTCCCTTTGCCAAGGGGTTGTGGTTCTCGGTCATCCTGCGGCCGGCGATTCCGCCGATGGAAGTCTCTAAGATGACCTTGCTGGCAGCTGTCGCCCTGGCCCGCTCTCTGCGTGCTCACGGCCTTTCGGACTGCGGTATCAAGTGGCCCAATGACATTTTGATCCACCGTCGTAAGATGGTCGGCATCTTGACGGAATTAAACGGCTCGGCGGAAAAGGTCAACTACATCATCATGGGAATCGGCGTCAATACCGGTATCACGGAAGGTGATCTTCCGGAAGACTTAAAAGATATCGTTACCAGCTTTGCCATGGAAGGCGTTGCCGTTCATCGGGCCGAACTCCTGCAGACGATTCTTTTTGAATTAGAGCAGTTGTATCATACGGTCTGTCAGGAAGGTTTTGCCCCGATCCTGGCGCAGTGGAGAATCCTTTCGTGCATGCTCGGACAGAAGGTTTCTGTGAGTTCTGTCAACCGATCCTTTACGGGGACGGCAGCCGATATCGATGACGACGGCAATCTCATCGTTGAAACGGAGGACGGGATGGAGAAGGTCATGGCCGGCGATGTCCATGTTCGTCCCGTCTAATTGTGCCGAAAGACTATTCAAGACGGGCAAACTCTGTTATTATAATAGGCGTATTATCAACTTAGATTAAGCAGGAGATAAAGTTATGCTATTAGTCATTGATGTAGGGAATACGAATATCGTCCTCGGGATCTTTAAAGATCAAGAACTCGTGGACCATTGGCGCGTATCGACGGATCGGCTTCGCACGACCGATGAATACGGCGTCCTTATTCGCCATCTCTTTTATTTGAACGGCGTCAATTCAGAAGAAATCGATGCCATCATCATTTCCTCTGTCGTTCCGCCGGTCATGCCGACTCTCGAACGGATGTGCCAGCGCTATTTTGGCCTGACGCCGTTGGTCATCGGCCCGGGCGTCAAGACCGGCATGGATATCAAATATGACAATCCTCGTGAAGTCGGTGCCGACCGCATCGTCAATGCCGTCGCAGCCTATGAAAAGTTCGGCGGTCCGGTCATCATCATCGACTTCGGGACGGCGACGACCTTTTGCGCCGTCGATAAGAAGGGAACCTACCTCGGCGGGGCTATCTGCCCGGGGATCGGAATCTCAACGGATGCCCTCGTACAGCGTACGGCTAAGCTGCCGCGTATTGAAGTCGTCCAGGCAGAGAAAGTGATTTGCCGCAATACCGTTGAAAGCATGCAGGCCGGTGTCTTTTACGGTTTCGTCGGCCAAGTCGACGGCATCGTTACCCGGATGAGACGGGAGTTGGGCTGTAAGGCAAAGGTCGTTGCGACAGGCGGTCTTGCCGTCATCGTAGCACCGGCGACGGACGCCATCGATGTCGTCGAACCGATGCTGACGCTGGAAGGGCTGAAAATCATTTATGACCGAAACAATTAAGCCTTTTGCCATCGGTAATGTCGTCCTCGACGCGCCGATTATTTTAGCACCTATGGCAGGGGTCTGTGATGCGCCGTATCGGGTTATTGCTCACCGCTATGGCGCAGCTTTAGTCTGCGCTGAAATGGTAAGCTCCCAGGGCATCCGCTACAGCAATCAGCATACGGCAGAACTGCTCCACATCGAAGACGGGGAACACCCTTTGTCTATGCAGATTTTCGGCTCTGACCCGGACGTCATGGCCGAGGCCGCTGCCGTCGTTGAAGAAGCCGGTGCCGATATCGTCGATATCAATATGGGCTGTCCGGTAAAGAAAGTCGTTAAAAACGGCGATGGTTCGGCTTTGATGAAGGACCTGCCGTTGGCAGAAAAAATTATACGCGCCGTCGTACAGGCTGTGTCCATTCCCGTTACCGTTAAGATGCGCACCGGCTGGGATGACCATTCTTTTGTGGCCCCGGAACTGGCAAAGCGTGCTGAAGCTGCCGGTGCGGCTGCCGTTGCCGTTCATGGTCGGACGCGGGAGCAGTTTTACAGCGGTAAGGCCGATTGGCAGAAAATCAAGGCCGTCGTCGACGCCGTATCCCTTCCGGTTATCGGGAATGGGGATGTCATCGACGGCCCGTCTGCAGCTGCCATGATGAAAGAAACGGGATGCCAGGCCGTTATGGTCGGCCGCGGGGCTCAAGGAAATCCTTGGATTTTCCCACAAATACGCCATTATCTTGAAACGGGAGAAGTCCTGCCGCCGCCGACTCCTGAAGAGAAGTACACCCAGATGTTGGCTCACTTTGAAGCCCTTTTGGCTTATAAGGGAGAATACATCGGTATACGGGAAATGCGGACTCATGCGGCCTGGTATACTCACGGCCTTCACGGGGCAGCCGCCCTTCGGGAGCGGATCAACCGGACCCGGTCGGCTGAGGAATTTCGCCTTGTCGTCGGCGAGATGATGGACCGGCTGCGCGGACGGTGAAGCCGCGGTTTTGTTGACATAAAAGACAGATGTGAATATAATTAAAGATACGGTATAAATTAAGCTATAACAGTGAGACGCGATTCTATCGCAGGAGGAATAGGAAGACAATGACCAATGAAACGCTGATTACCCAAGAAGGGTTGCAGAAATTAAAAGATGAATTAAATGAACTGAAATCAGTCCGCCGTATTAACGTTTCGCAGCGTATTAAAGAAGCGATTGCCCTCGGTGACTTGAGCGAAAACTCGGAATACGATGATGCTAAAAATGAACAGGCCTTTATCGAAGGCCGTATTGCCGAATTGGAAGGAAAGATCCGGACGGCAAAAATTATCCAGGAAACGGAAGACGGCGCTGCTAAAGTTCGCATCGGTTCTCACGTCATTTTGGAAGACGTCGAAACCGGTGACCGCTTCGACTATACCGTCGTCGGTACGGCTGAAGCCGATCCCTTCAACAACCGGATTTCGAATGAATCTCCGGTAGGAAAAGCGATTCTCGGTCAGAACATCAATCCATCCAATCCGGCAGTCGTTACCGTAAAGGCACCGGCTGGTGAACTCCAGTACCGGATCTTGCCGCCTGATGCAAAATAAACTGTAGGAGGAATATTCATGTCGGATACGAAAGAAAAAGAAATGCCCATGATGGAAGAAGAAAAATTAAATGACCAGATGCAGGTTCGCCGTGAAAAGATGCAGGAATTCATCGATGCCGGCGTCTATCCCTTCGGTCAGAAATATAATTGGGACCACCATGCCCAGGAAGTAAAGGACCAGGCAGAAGCCTTAGAAAAAAATGAAACCGTCGTCAGTGTCGCCGGCCGCCTGATGGCCATTCGCCGTCACGGTAAGACCGCCTTCTGCGTCCTTCGTGATTTGAGCGGTGAAATCCAGCTCTACTTCCGTAAAGACGTCCTTGGAGAAGAATCGTACAACTTATTTAAACTCCTCGATCTCGGTGATATCGTCGGTGTCGGCGGTACGGTATTCGTTACCCATACCGGTGAAACGACGATTCGCGTTGAATCGTGGCAGCTCCTCTCGAAATCGCTCCGTCCGCTGCCGGAAAAATTCCATGGCCTTACGGATAAGGAAACACGCTATCGTCAGCGTTATCTCGACCTCATCGTCAATCCGGAAGTTACAGATACCTTCGTTAAGCGTTCGAAAATCATCAAGGGCATCCGCAAGTACCTCGATGACCGCAACTTCCTCGAAGTTGAAACGCCGATGCTCCATACCATTGCCGGCGGTGCCGCAGCCCGTCCGTTTAAGACGCATCACAACGCCCTCGATATGGATATCTTCCTGCGCATTGCGCCGGAACTCCACCTCAAACGCCTCCTCGTCGGCGGCTTGGAACGGGTTTTTGAAATGAACCGCTGCTTCCGTAATGAAGGCATCGATACCCGCCATAATCCGGAATTTACGACGGTCGAATTGTACCAGGCTTATGGCGATTTGGAAGACGTCATCAACATTACGGAAGACATGGTCTCGAAATTGGCCGATATGCTCTACGGTACGATGAAGTTGACCTATATCGATAAAGAAATTGACTTAACTCCGCCTTGGGACCGTATGACCATGATCGAAGCCGTTAAGAAATTCAGCGGTGCCGATTTTGAAAACGTTACCGACGTCGAAGTCGCCCGCAAAATGGCCGATGAACATCACGTCGAATACGGTAAGTATGATGGTGTCGGCAAGATCATCAACGCTTTCTTTGAAGCCTTTGTTGAAGAAAACCTCATTCAGCCGACGATCATTACCGGCCATCCCTTGGAAATCTCGCCGCTTACCAAACAGGACCAGGATAACCCGCTTCTTACCTATCGTTTTGAAGCCTTTATCTACGGCCGCGAACTGGCGAACGGCTTCTCGGAATTGAATGACCCTATCGACCAGCGCAACCGCTTCATCGAACAGATGAAGGAACGCGAACACGGCGATGACGAAGCCCATCAGATGGATGAAGATTACTGCCGCGCTTTGGAATACGGCTTGCCGCCGACAGGGGGCCTTGGCATCGGCATCGACCGCTTAGTCATGTTCTTGACCAACAGTCCGTCTATCCGCGACGTACTGCTCTTCCCCTTGAGCCGTCCGGAACAGCATAAATAATTTTTGCACCCTTTGCCCATGTCAATGGCAAGAAAAGGGCTGTCGTAGGACAGCCCTTTTTTATCACAACCCATAAAAAGGAGGAACGCTATGAAACGTACCGCATTAGCTGCATTGGTCTGCTCTGCTTTTCTAGCTTGCAATTCGGCAGCCGGTGCTGTGTCGACAGAGAACTGGGAAAGCTCTCTGAAAAATGCGCCGACATCCCTTGCAGCAGCGATTGGGGAAGAACTTCTTCTCGATAATGCCGATGGTGCCGATAAAACGGCATCGCTTGAAAAGCCGTCGAAGTCAGCCGAACCGAAAGAGTCCGCCAAAAAAGACGCAGCTAAAAAGTCGGCAAAATCCGATAAGGTTCAGCCGTCTTCTACCGCCAAAGAGAAAACGGAACCGGACAAGGCTGATGATGCTAAAAAAGACGATGCCAAAGACGGTAAAAAAGCCGGTTATCACAACGCTGCACCAGCCAGTGTCCACGCTTTGACGTCAGACGATCAGCGCGTCTTCGATTCGCTGGATACGTTGAAGATTGCCCCCTTAGAAGCCGGTGACTTTTACATTGGCAGCATCCACAGCGGTGACAGTCCGATGAAGGTGAAGCGGATTTTCGGCAATCCCAGTAAATACTCGACCAGCATGCACTACACGTCGATGCAGTATACGGGAAAAGATCTTAAGCTGCGCTTTGTCATTCGCAATAAATTGGCCGACAGCCTGCGCTCCAGCGGCGACTCGCGAAAAAGCGTCCGTCCCGGTGTCGAGTCTGCCTTTTTGACGACGGGGACCAATATCCTCATCGGCCGTGACATGCGTTTGAAGTATCCCATTGAAGTGCTTTTGCGCCAATTCGGCCTTCCCGATTCCGTGTTGCGCGATACTGATGCCAACGTCTATTACGTGACCTATGAAAGCCCCAAAAAGGATGCCATGTACGTCTTTGCTGTCGGCAATCGACGCATTGAACGAGTGGCCCTCATGCCGGTTCGTCCGCCTTATATTACCGGTGAGCCGTCGAAGGATCCGATGAAGTTGACCGAGAAGGACTTCACCCTCATGGGTTTTGGCCTCAACCAACCGTTTGAAGCCAATAAGTACAATATGTGGAACAAACTGGTCAAGCGCAACAACAGCAGCTTTTGGCTCTACGGTGACTATGGTGTCGAAGTAGACCGGCGCAATATGGTGCAGAAGGTATTCCTTCTGACCAACAATGGCTATACCAGCCGCGGTGCGACCCTGGGCTATCACGTATCGACCATCCTGGCGCTATACGGCCGTCCGGACCGCGTCGAATGGGGCCCGGATAAGGAAAAGTCCGTCGACGCCTATTATTATGACAGCCCTTACCAAAAAGGCGTATCCCTGGTCATCATCATGCGCCACAATGAGCCTTATGTCGACGATGTCATCCTGACGTCGACGCCGATTAAGAATATCCAAGACCCGATGGAGCGTTACGGATTGAAGTAGGGATGCGTACCGTTTTGGCATATGTGTCAATAAAATAGTAAAAATGCTTTACTTATATGATGAAAGTTCGGTATAATAAAATAAATAAATTAAATATCTTAAGAAAACGAAGGTGATTTTCATGGTTACAGATGCAGATGTTTTAAAACGATGGAAGTACATTGCCCAGGACGATGAAAAACTGTTAATTATTATTGGCAGTCCCGGTTCGGGTAAGAGCCAGCTCATCCGTGAACTGACGTATCAAGACGGTTGGAAAATTTGTGAAGCCCGTGAACTCTTTGATGACGAATTTTTGGAAATACCTCGTGCCGACCGTCCGGATAAAGCCATTACCCTTGTCTCCGCAGCGATTCATCGTCTCAATGCCCGTGTTGTTATGATTGATAACGTTGAATTTATGTTTGCGCCTATTTTGAATCTCGATCCTGTAGCAATGCTGAAGAAACTGAGCCGCGAATGCCCGATCATCGTCAGCTGGCGCGGCAGTCTGGAAGGCAATACCCTGTATTTCGAACACAATGGTGATCCCAAGTACGCCAAGTTTGTCATCGACAATCCCAATCACGTCATTTCTCTTGACGACTAAGATGATCCTGTAATTTAAAAAATAGTTACCTTTTCGCAATCGTTTTTTCATAAATCCCATGTAGAATAAGGGCTGTCTAAAAGGCTGTTTGCCTTCGCGGACAGCCTTTTTTTTTGTCAGCTAGTGTGGTATACTCTTTTAGTATTGTAAGGCTTTTGGTAGGACGATTAAAGCGAAAAGGAGATAAAACAATGAGTGATTCTATTATTGCCATTATCTTGGGGATTGTTGAAGGCTTCACCGAGTATTTGCCCGTATCTTCAACGGGACATATGATTCTCGTCGGGGATATGTTAGGCTTTACCGGTCCCCGGGCCAGCGTGTTTGAGATTTTTATCCAGTTAGGTGCCATTCTGTCGGTGGTCATTATTTATAAAGAAAAATTTACCCGTATGCTCCATCAGTACCGCTGCTGGAACCTCCTGCAGCCGAAAAACTGGTTCCGCAATGATACCGGCCTGACTTTGGCTCATATCGCTGCCGGCATCATCCCCGTCATGGGCATCGGATATCTGGCTCATCATGCCATCAAGACCTATCTCTTCTCGACCGGAACGGTTATCATCGGCCTCATTATCGGCGGTCTGTTCATGCTGATGGCTGAAAAACACGGTACGAAAACGGTCTGTGACGATGTTGAAAAGATGACCGTTGCTCAAGCCTTTTTAACGGGAATCTTTCAGATTTTGGCTTTGTGGCCCGGCTTCTCCCGGTCCGGATCGACCATCGCCGGCGGTCTGTTCTTAGGCCTCAGTCGTAAGGCAGCGGCCGACTTTTCCTTCATTATTGCTGTACCGGTCATGATCGTGGCCTGTTTCTACGACCTGTTGAAGAGCCTGAGCGATCTTAACAGCAATGATTTGATCATGATTGTCATCGGCTTTATTACGGCCTTTATCGTAGCTTATGTATCGGTCTTGTGGTTCCTTAAATTCATGAATAGGTCGACGCTGGCCTCTTTTGCTTACTATCGGTTTATCGTTGCCGCTATTTCTTTCATTTATTTCTTTATCTTTTAACCAAAAAGACTGCCTCCTGTGGAACTCTATCTTTACCGATAAAGTTTCCCGGGGGCAGTCTTTTTTGATGGCGTTTTTAGGAGCCGCTGCTCGATAACTGTTCGAACTCGGCAATGAGTTGGTTTAAGACGGAGGCGACGTTGTCGTCATCGATGTCGGCATGAAAGGCTTCCATCATATTGGGGAAGAAAATATAGAGTCCCTGCATGTAAATATAGTAGTAATACTGCAGATCGTCATGACTCATGATGGTTGCCGATAAGGCGTCATTGACGGCAAAGTTCAGGTCATAAAAATCGAGGATTTCATTTTTGAAGCGGTCTAAATCGAGCTCTCCCCGAGCGTAATCGTCCATGAGGTGTCCGCCCATCTCACTGAGGGCATCGGTGACATCGGCGAGATTGTCCGGGACGGTAAGTCCTTCGTCCTCCATGATGTGCGTCAAGGTGTGGAGCGATGTAATCAGGGATTCGCAGAAAAAATTGAAGGTCAGGGCTCCTTCTGAGCCCTTCAGATTCGTAAAAACAGTAGATTCCATGGAAGCCTCCTTGAGGGTAATTTTTTTCATTATACCATATTTTAGCAGAAATGAATTGAATCATGCCCCTTAATATAGTACGATAGTAAGGAGAATCCTATGTAGGAGGTAGTTTTGGTGGCTCAAAAAAACAAAAAGATTCAACTAAAGAAACGTTCCCGCCAGTCGGCCCGGATCCATCGCGGCTTTGCCATGCCTGTCGGTCCCGGCAGTGAAAACAGTTTGGTCAGCTTTCGCGACTTTGCCGACCTGAAGGCTAAATATTTCCGTTTTACCGGCCGCATTCAGCGCCGCCCCTTTTTGGCGCGGACTTTGATTTTGATGGTGGCCCAATTTATGTTTTCCCTTATCCTTTACAGCAAAATCATCGAATCCATTTTAATTGGTCATGAAGATTATGCCATTATTTTCGGGCTCATCTTTTTGGTATTGACGGTTCCCACGGTGTGGGCCCATATATCCCTCGGTACCCGGCGCTTCCACGACCTCAATAAACCGGGGGCCTTGTTTGCTGTTCCGTATATGGCTTATTTGGCAAGTTATATACTGCCGGTCCTTGCTTTGGATACGGCAGCTTTGGCGGCACAGTCGATCATGGCCGTTTGCTACTTAGGGCTGGCGACGGTGAAGGGGACTGACGGTGACAATGCCTATGGTCCCGAACGGGCGCGGTAATAATCTGTATGATCCCTTGTTTATAAGCTGATTTGAAAAGGCCGTGCGTCATGAGGCGCGGCCTTTTTGCGTGTATCTATGGACAGGGACTGCTATTGACTGTATAATATTCAAGAATATAGCCTTTTTTCTTACGTGAGGAGACGTAGTATGACAATACCTATGATAAAGACAGACCGCCTGTGCCATGCCTATGAAGATGAGGACGGCAAGGTCGTCTATGCTTTAAAGGACATTTCGCTGACCGTCGATAAGGGGGAGTTCGTCGCCATTATCGGCACCAACGGCTCAGGTAAGTCGACCCTTGCCAAGCACTTTAACGTCCTGCTGACGCCGACGTCAGGCACGTGTGAAGTCTGTGGTATGCGGACTGACGAGGCTGAGAATATATGGAAGATACGCCAGCACGTCGGCATGGTTTTCCAAAATCCGGACAACCAAATCGTAGCGGCTGTCGTCGAAGAAGATGTAGCCTTCGGGCCGGAAAACCTGGGCATTCCGTCCGATGAGATAAAGTCCCGTGTCAGCGATGCCTTAAAAAGGGTCAAGATGACGATTTATGCTAAACACGGCCCGCACCTCTTGAGCGGCGGCCAAAAACAGCGCATTGCCATTGCCGGCATCCTCGCTATGCAGTGTGACTGTATCGTCCTCGATGAGCCGACGGCTATGCTCGATCCCGTAGGCCGTAAGGAAGTCATGGATACCCTCCATCAGTTGAACCGTGAAGGTATTACGGTCATCATCATTACACACTTTATGGAAGAAGCCGTCCAAGCGGAACGGGTCGTCGTCATCGACAAGGCGGAAGTCAAGATGGATGGCGCGCCGCGGGACGTCTTTTCAAAGGTCAAGGAACTGAAAGATATGGGCCTTGATGTGCCTGTTGCCGCTGAACTTGCGGAACGGCTGCGCCAAAAAGGGATACCCCTTCCGGCATCGATTATAACGGAAAAGGAATTGGGAGACGCATTATGTCAATTAAGTTAACGAACGTGACCCATACATATGGCTTGGGAACGCCTTTTGAAAAGACGGCCCTCAGCGATACGAATGTAGAGATTCATGAAGGTGAATTCATCGGTATCATCGGCCATACCGGATCGGGCAAGTCGACGCTGGTTCAAATTTTAAACGGCCTCATAAAGCCCACGAACGGTTCCGTAACCGTCGACGGTACCGATATCGGGAAGAATACGAAAGAAGCCCTGGCGGTACGCCATAAAGTGGGTATGGTCTTCCAGTATCCCGAATATCAGCTCTTTGAAGAAACGATTGCTCGCGACATCGCCTTCGGGCCCCGAAATTTCGGCCTTAGCGAGACAGAAGTGGAGGACCGGGTCAAGGAAGCCATGGATTTTGTCGGCCTTGACTACGATACCTATGCCAATCGCTCGCCTTTTCGGTTAAGCGGCGGTCAGATGCGGCGTGTTGCCATTGCCGGCGTCATCGCCATTCATCCGGCTTACCTTATTCTCGATGAACCGTCTGCCGGTCTGGATCCTGTCGGGCGGCGGGAAATATTTTCTGAAATCCAGCGCTGGCATAAGGAAAAAGGCGTTACCGTCATCTTGGTGTCCCATAATATGGAAGATATCTCCCAGATGGCCAGCCGCCTTTTGGTCCTCTCTCAAGGAAGTATCGTCCTTGACGGCGACCCCTTGTCGATTTTTGCGCAGCACGGTGATGAACTGCAAAAAGCCGGCGTAGCCGTTCCGCCGGTGAACGGTGTGCTTCAATATCTGAAAGGCCGGGGCCTTGCCGTTGACGACCGGGTACGGACGGTAGAACAAGGCGCCGCGGCTATCTATGACTGCCTGAAGGGAGGGACGGGTCATGCTCACTGATATTACACTGGGTCAGTATTTCCCGGGGACGTCTTTCCTGCACCGACTCGACCCGCGGGTAAAAATAATCGCCGTTATGATTTTCATCGTCGCCATTTTTTTGGCCAATTCCTTGGAGTCCTACGGTATTGTCACAGCCTTTGTGGCCTTGAATTTTGCCATTTCCCGTCTGCCTGTTCGGTTTATTTTTAAATCCTTAAAGCCTTTGTGGGTCATCATTATCTTTACCATGGCCGTCCACGTCTTTGCGACGCCCGGCGAAGTCCTTTGGGAGTACAGTGTACTGCACATTACCAAAGAAGGGCTGTATCAGGGCGCTTTGATGACGGCCCGTTTAGTCTTCCTCATCGTCTTTTCATCCCTGTTGACGTATACGACGTCGCCCATCGTATTGACCGATGGCATCGAACATCTCTTGAATCCCTTTAAGCGAATCGGTGTGCCGGCGCATGAACTGGCTATGATGATGACCATTGCTCTGCGCTTTATTCCGACCCTGTTGGAAGAAACGGACCGCATCATGAAAGCCCAGACGGCGAGAGGAGCTAACTTTACCAGCGGCAGCCTCATTCAGCGCGGCAAGAGCATGATTCCTCTCTTGGTACCTCTCTTTGTCAGTGCCTTTCGGCGGGCCGATGACCTGGCGACAGCCATGGAAGCTCGCTGCTATCGCGGCGGGGAAGGGCGGACGCGGATGAATGAATTGTCCTGCACCTATCGTGATGCCATCGCCATGGCGGCCGTGCTGATCGTGACGGCCATCCTGGCGGCCATGCGGTGGCTGTAATGGCCAAGAAGAATATTTGCCTCGTCGTTGCCTATGACGGCACGGATTTCCACGGCTTTCAGCGCCAGACCAATGCCGCTTCGATCCAGGCCTGTATCGAACAGGGACTGTCGGCCATCTTCCAGTCGCCGATTACGATTTACGGGGCGGCTCGGACAGATGCCGGCGTCCATGCCCGCGGTCAGGTCGTCAATTTTTACGGGGAAGGTTCGATTCCGACCGAAAAGATTCCCTATGCCATGAAAGGCTATTTGCCGCCGGAAATTGCCGTCCTCTCGGCGAAAGAAATGCCGGAACACTTCAGTGTCCGTCATAACAACGTCGGCAAGCATTATCGTTATACCATCGACAACAATCGGATGCACGATCCCTTTGGCCTGCGCTACGCCTGGTTCATTCGCAAGCCCCTCGACAGGGAGGCCATGAAGGAAGGAGCAGCGGTCCTTTTGGGCACCCATGATTTTTCGGCCTTTGAAGGGCAGAATACGACGCCCATGAATCCGGTAAAGACCCTCTATTCCATCACCTTTCATGAGCGGGGACATCTCCTCGATATCGATGTCGTCGGCGACGGTTTTTTATATCATATGGTGCGCAACATTGCCGGCGGTCTCGTCGATTTGGGACTCCATCGAATTACGCCGGTGCGGTTTCGGGAAATCTTGGAAAGCGGCGACCGGACACAGCTCGGTGCCACGGCGCCGGCTCAGGGACTTTGCTTAGAAACGGTCTTTTATGATGAACAGGAACTGACTTTGCGTATCAAATCGCTGGAAAATTAATCATTTATGGCTGTTTTGCGGTATTTCTTGCCAATAAAAAACAAAATAACAAAATAATATGGTATAATAAATGCAAATAGAACAATCCCGTTTTTTTGCCGGAGGTGAGGAACATGCTGACGAGTTTATTAGCTGCTATCACTAAGGGACAGGATCTTAGCGATAGAGAAACTTCTTTTGTGATGGAACAAATCATGGAAGGCGCCATGTCAGATATTCAGTTGGCGGCATTCCTGGCTGCCCTGACGACGAAGGGAGCCTCTCAGCGGGAAGTGATCGCCCTCGCCAGGACGATGCGGGAATACAGCATGAATGTACCTTGCAGCGACGATGTATTCGATATCGTCGGCACTGGCGGCGGCCGTATGAAGACCTTCAATATTTCAACGACGGCCGCTTTTGTCATTGCTGCCGGCGGTGTTCGCGTCGCAAAACACGGCAATCGGGCGAAGACGTCGCGCAGCGGGTCGGCGGATCTCCTCGAGGCTTTGGGTGCTAATATCTTCCTCAGTCCCGAAAGCTGCCTTTCTATGTTGAAAGATCTGGGCCTTTGCTACTTTTATACGCGGTACTATTACTATATGATGAAGCGCATTGATGTCGTTCGTGAACAGATGGGAATCGGCACGGTCTTTGACGTCCTTCGTCCTTTGACCAATCCGGCTCATGCCGCTTATGAAATCCTCGGCGTCAGCGAAGCCCATTTAGTCGAGCCCATGGCGCACGTCTTAGCCGCTCTCGGCGTCCGTCACGGCATGGTCGTCTACGGTAAGGACGGCAGTGATGAAATCTCGGCTGCGGCACCGACGACGATTTGTGAATTTACACCGGGCTCTTTCTCCACTTATGAAGTGCGGCCCGAAGACTTTACCTTGCCCGTGGCCTCGCGCCAGGATTTGGAAGGTGGGGTTCCGAAAACGAATGCCCTCATTACCAGGCGTATTTTTGATGGGGAAAAGAGCGGTGCCCGGACGGCCGTTCTCCTCAATGCCGGTGCCGGTCTTTATATCGGCGGGCAAGCGCAGGATTTTGCCTCCGGTGTCCGTAAAGCGGCCCGACTCATCGACAGCGGTTCGGCCCGCCAGAAATTGGACGACTTCATCGTCATGAGCCATCGCCTGGGCGAGGCTGAAAAAATGGAAATCATAGCAGACAGAGACCCTGAAGATATGATATAATGAAGGGTAATGAAAATTTGATTATTACGTGAGGATCGCATTTCTATGAATGATAAATATTTAGGCTGGCTCCTTCATATCGGTGGGGGCTTATTAGTCATTTTAATGTTGCTGTCGATTCAACTCATGGCGCCTGATTTCTACTCGATCATGTACCGTTTGACGGTCAGTGGTGATTTGGATGGCTTGGCGGACTATATTGATTCCTTCGGATTTTATGCCGTCGGGCTCAGTATTTTCCTGATTGCCTTTGTCAATGCCATCGGCCTGCCGTCGATTCCCTTCCTGACGGTAAACGGCATCATCTTCGGCCTCATTCCGGGGATCCTCATCTCCTGGGTCGGCGAAGTCATCGGGATTGAAATCAGTTTCCGCCTGACGAGGACCTTGCTCCGTAAACAGGCACAGAAGGTTATTTCGCGGAGTAAGATGCTCGAGAAACTCGATTCGTACAGCTGTATCAAGACGGTCATGATGGGGCGGGCCATTCCGTATGCACCGAATGTCGTCGTTACGGCTTTCAGCGCCCTCAGCCATATCTCTTACCGGGACCACTTCATTGCTAACGTTTTGGGGAAGTTCCCGGCCGTCTTAGTCGAAGTGTGGCTCGGTCATGATTTGCTCCGCATTCAGGAACATTGGGGCCGCCTTATCGTCCTGGTCGCTATCGTCGCCTTTATTTACGGCATTATCTGGTGGCGGAAGCGATACATCAAAAAAAAGCGCCCTTACTGCAGTAAAGAACGGTCCTAAAAAAGCGTTGTCTCTCAAAGACAGCGCTTTTTTTCGATGCAAGGCGTTTACCTTCCTTTTCCGGAAGTGGGAACGGCATAAAAAAAGAACTGCCGCGCAGCGACAGTTCTTTAGAATCCGGTTGAATCGGATTATTTTGCGAAATAACGAGCCAAGAGGCCATCGAAGACACGGCCGTGACGAGCTTCGTCTTTTGCCATTTCGTGGACCGTATCGTGGATAGCGTCGAGGTTGAGCTGTTTTGCAAGGGTTGCCAATTCTTTTTTACCAGCGCAGGCACCCTGTTCAGCAGCTGCACGCAGTTCGAGGTTTTTCTTCGTATCCGGGGTAACGACTTCACCGAGGAGTTCAGCAAATTTAGCAGCGTGTTCAGCTTCTTCAAAAGCGATGCGTTTGTAAGCTTCAGCAACTTCCGGATAGCCCTGGCGGTCCGCAACGCGGCTCATAGCGAGGTACATGCCGACTTCGCTGCATTCGCCGGTAAAGTTGAGATGGAGACCTTCGATAATGCGTTCGTCAACGCCTTCAGCGACACCTACGCGATGTTCGTCTGCATATTCTTTAACGCCGGCAACGAGTTCTGTGAATTTCGATTTCGGAGCACCGCACTGAGGACACTTTTCCGGAGCTTCCGTACCTTCATAAACAAAACCGCAGATGCTGCATACAAATTTTTTCATCATTCATTCCTCCTGAATTGCTTTATGGTTGTATATTCATGTAATCGTAACAAATAGAACGTATTTGTTACGGAATTATTATAACAAAGGGACCGGGCAAAATCAAGGATAATTTGTAAATAATTTTAATTGATAAGCGTTATTGATTAAATAATGAAAGCTAAGGGACAGAGAAAAAGCCTTTTATTGCATTTTATACATCAGTCTTATATAATAAGGATAGTATCCATAAAACAGAGAACGATGCCGTTCGTATATAGATGTAAATTTTGACGTGGAGGTACGCCTATGTGGAATAAAAAAGTTTCTTGCCTGTTAGCCGTGCTGGCCCTGTGCGGTACCATGGCTGCCGGTGCAGCAGATTATACGGTTTTGGAAAAGGCCGATAAAGTAGAAACGACGATTTATGGGACGACTCAGACGGGTTCCTTGAATGAACGGATTGCGTCGGTCGATAAACTGCTCAACGGAAAGTCAACTGTTTCCGGCAGTTTACAGGACAAAGCCAATTCGTTATATAAAGATGTATACGGTAACTCCGGGGCGGATTTATCTCTGCTCACGGCGGTCAATCTCCTGCAGTGGCAGTACTCCGGTCAGATTACGGCGGAACCGATTTTAGTCCGCGTCGAATCGATGGAACAGGATATCGACGGCAAGGTCATGACCGGTTCCTTGGAAGGGCGAGTCATGGCTCTTCGGCGGGCACTCTTGGGCAATACGAAATATATTTCTCAGCGAGTCATCATCCCGGCCAATATGGTAGTTACCATGACCAATCTTGATGAACTCAACTCAAAGACGATTCAAGAAGGCGATGTCGTACGCTTTACCGTTTCCGATGACGTCCTCGTCGGCGATGTCATTGCCATTCCCCGCGGCATGGAAGTAAACGGGACGGTTACCAAAGCCCGTAAATCAGGACGCTTTGGCAAAGACGGCAAAATCGAAATCATGTACGACCACGTTCGCGCAGCGGACGGTTCGCCCGTGGCCCTCATGGTCGGCGACAAGACCAAGGATCAATACAAACGGACAGCCGGTGCCGTCGGTGCTTCGGCTGCCGGTGCCGTCATCTTAGGCCCTGTCGGCTTAGTCGGAGGTCTCTTTGTCCACGGCAATGAAGTCGATATTCCGACCGGCACGACGATGTATGCCGAAACGAAGGAAAATACAGAAGTCGTCGGTTTTAAAGAAAACGGTGTCATGGACGATATGGAAACGGCCGATATGGCGGCCAGCGGCGTAACCGTTCCGTCGTTTAATCCCGTCAGTGACAGCGATGTTGATGACAGTGCAGAGGCCGAACATGACGGAGACAGCAGTGAAGGTGATTTGCAGGCCGGCCTCAAAGCAGGGACGGTCACGCCTGTCGATTTAGAAAATACCGGCCACGATGATGAAACAGTCGTCCAGATTCAATCGAATACAGCAGGTGACGCGAATGAATAAAACATGGACAGCGGCAATGGTCGCTGCCTTGCTGCCGCTGACTTTTTCTATCAGGGCAGCCGATACGGATCAACTTTATACCGATAAGACCATGGCCGTTCCGGTGACGGAAAAGACGATTATTCCCGTCGATTTAGATAAGGCTGCGACGGCTCAGGATGTCGTCTTGCCTCAGCAGCCGGTCCATATGACGGCCGATAACCTTTTAGTCCGCAATTCCGATGGGTATGTGAAAAGCCGGGGCAATGTCGATATTCAGCAGGGGATGGAAGAAGTCCATGCGAATTATGTCGAAGGAAATACCAATACCGGCATTTATCATACGACAGGTCCCGTCGTCTATGTCAACGAGACCAACGCCTTGACGGGCAAAGATGTTACCTATAACAGTAAGACCAGCAGCATGAATATGGATAACATCGAAGGCTTTATCGGCCCGACGACGTATATTCGCGGCACCGATGCCGAAATGTACGACAACATCGGCTATGTGAAGCACGGCCTCATTACGACGCCTCATGCCGTCGCCAAGACGCCGGACTATTACATTACCGGTGACGATATCCGCATTTATCCCGGCGAAAAGTTTACGTCTGAAAATACGGCACTGTGGTTTAAACACGTCCGCTTGTTTACGTATGGACACTACGAAGGCCGTCTCGATAATCGACAGAATACGCGGCCTTATCTCTTTACCTTGCTGCCCCGTCCGACCTATAACAGCGATGACGGATTTGGCGTCCGAGGCTATGCCAATATACCCCTCAATGAGTCCGGGGATCTGAGCTTCTATGCCAGCTATGCCTTAGGCAGCAAGATTGGATTCAAACCGGCAGCGCGTATTCAAAAGAACACAAAGTACGGTACTTTCCGCTTTGGCTACAGCAAAGAAGAAAGTACCGATAACGACGATAATATCTGGGCTACGAAGTGGCCGGAACTCGAGTACTTTGCGCCTCGCATCAATCTCGGCTCGACGGGGATATACATCGACTCCAGAGCCAGTTGGGGCCGCTGGGCCGAAGACGGCGTCAAGACCGGCACTCACAAGGGGTTCCGGACGGAAATCACTCACGTTCCCATTCACTTGTGGACCAAGGCGAACCTCAGGTTCTTTGCCGGCTACCGTAAGGACTTGTACTCGACCAAAGATGCCCAGCGCCGCGATCCTTATTCAGGGGTCATCCTGAACCAAGGCATCAACGATCGTCTGTGGACCAGTTTCTGGTACAAGAAGCATAATGTCAGCGGCTACACACCGTATCGCTTCGATACACTGGACAAGCCGCGACAGAAAGGCTTTTCCGTCGGATATGTCCTGACCCCGCGGGATACGGTCATCTTCTCCTTGGCTCAGAATCTCGATAACAATGATATTGCAACCCGGAATTATACGTGGGTCCGCGACCTCCACTCTTTTATCGCCATCATTACCTACAAGCAGGTTGAAAAAGAGTGGCAAGTTAAGGTACAGGCTAAGGACTTTGACTTGTAAGATATGGAAGTAAAAAGCTATAGAGGGGGACTGTCCGATGAAGGCAGTCCCTTTATTTGTAGTTTTACGGTAATTTTACAGCCGATTTTCTCGCGATTAGGTTATAATAAGTATAAAATAGCCTTATTGTTTTTATGAAAGGAATGTGTTCCTATGCCTTTGATTTACTGTGTGGAAGATGATGAAAATATCCGTGAACTCGTCGGTTATGCCCTGCGCAGCCAGGATTTTGAGGTAGAAACCTTTGCCGACAGCCGGGAATTTTGGCCGGCTCTTGAAAATCGGATGCCGGCCCTGTTGCTGCTCGATATCATGATGCCCGGTGAAAGCGGCAATGACATCCTCGACAAACTGCATAAATCGCCGCAGTATAAGTCTCTGCCGGTCATTATGCTGACGGCCAAGACCAGCGAATATGATATCGTCAAAGGCCTTGACGGCGGTGCCGATGACTACGTCTGCAAACCCTTTGGAATCGTCGAGCTCATTTCCCGTATCCGCGCCGTCCTGCGCCGGTCGACACGACAGAGTACGGAAACCAACGTCTATACCTATGGCTTGGTGACCCTCGATCAGGAAAAACATACCGTTTCCGTCGACGGGAAGCCCTGTCATCTGACCGTTAAGGAGTTTGAACTTCTCAGGTACCTTTTGGTCAATACGGACATCGTTTTGAAACGAGAACAGATCATGGAAGCCGTTTGGGGCTTTACCTATGAAGGGGAAAGCCGGACCATCGACATGCATATCAAGAGCCTGCGGCAGAAACTCGGGGACGGCGGCAAGATCATCCATACCGTTCGCGGCGTAGGCTATGTCATCGGAGGCGGCCTATGAAGCGTAAGGTCTACGCCAGCCTGCTGGTCATGGGGCTGGCCTGCATGGCCGTCACGCTGCTCATATCGACTTGGTTTTTTTGGAACTCTACGCAACGCCAAATCCAGCAGGAATTGGAAATGACGATGAATGTCGTGGAAACGACGATTGAAGAAGGCAATGATACGACGCTGTACCTGCAAAAAATGGGCTTTCATAATAATGACGGCCTGCGCATTACCTGGATCAGTACGTATGGTGTCGTCCTCTTTGAATCAGATTATGATAAGGGCGTCATGGAAAATCATTTAGAACGTCCTGAGGTAAGAGCCGCTATTGCCAATGGGGAAGGCATGGCCGTCCGCGATTCGCAGACCGTTTCCAAGGCCTTGTACTACTATGCCAAGCGATTGCCTGACGGAACGATTTTACGGGTCAGTCTCGAGCGGGATACTTTTTATGCCCACTTCTTGAACCTCCTTCCTTGGACTCTGCTTCTCTTAGGTCTGTCGGCCCTGGCCTGTGTCAGAGCGTCGCGTATTCTGACAGCCAGTCTTCTCAGTCCTTTGCGGCAGACGGCACTTTTTATTCGCCAAATCAATGATGTTAACGTTAAGATGACGGAACCGCCGTCGGTCGATCATGAGCTGCAGCCCTTGGTCGATAAGATCTTCTTCCAAAGTCAGACCATTACCGACAACTTGCGAAGTTTGGAGCAGCAGCGGAACATGATGCGCCTTATCATGGAAAACCTTCAGGAAGGCGTCATCCTGACCGACAAATCGTACGGCATTGCCGGTCTCAATCTGAGGGCTGCTCACTTTTTAGGCGCCGATCATACCCAGGCGCTGCTGCAGCGCAACTTAAAGGAACTCATGCCCGATGCGCCGTGGAGCCACTTGCAGCATTTGGAAGGGGTCTGCGAAGAAAAATTGATCCGAGCGGACCGCCATTATCTCTTGACGATTCAGCCGGTCTATAAAGATGATGATTTTTATGGGATGCTGTTTATCGTCGACGACGTGACGGAACAAGAACGGCGGGAACAGCTGCGGCGGGAATTTACGTCCAATGTATCCCATGAATTAAAGACACCTCTCACGTCGATCAGCGGCTTTGCCGAAGTGCTGTCGACGGGGATCTGTACTAATAAGGACGATATCGTCCATTTTGGTACCCTCATTCGCAAAGAAGCCCTGCGCCTCTTGCAGATGATTGAAGAAATCATGCACCTGGCCCGCATCGAAGATGGTAAACGCCAGATAAAGATGGAAGACGTAGACCTTCGCGAACTTATTCAAGAAATCGTCGAATTTATGGAACCGGTCCTCATGGAGAAAAAGGTAACCATCCATTGTACGATGGATGATACGACGATCCTCGGCGACCGCGGCCTGTGCCGGGAACTCATTATGAACCTCCTCGACAATGCCGTGAAGTACAACCGCCCGGGCGGTCACGTTTACGTTACCGTCCGTCATGACGGTCACCGTGCCGTTTTGATTGTTCGCGACACGGGCATCGGCATTCCGGAAGATAAGCAGAAGCGAGTCTTCGAACGCTTTTACCGTGCTGACTCCAGTCGCTCTCAGAAAATCAAGGGTACCGGTTTGGGTCTTGCCATCGTCAAACACATTGTCGAACAGCATCACGGCACGATTGCCCTTACCAGTAAAGAAAACGAAGGAACTGAAATCACCATTACCTTCCAGGCCTGATCAGGCCTGGCGGGGAGTGGTGATTTTTTTACAATATTTTACAATACATACATCCAAACCTTACATCCTGTTGATAGGATAAGACTGTATTCAGAATCAGGAACATCTTTCAGATTCTTTTATTTAAAGGAGAGGATTTCGTTATGAAGTTGAAAAAATTAGTTCTCATCGCTTTGGCAGCCACTATGGCTATTGGCGTCGCTGGTTGCGGAAGTCAGCAGCAGAGTAGTGATTCGTCCAAACAAGCGAGCGTTTCCGGAAGTATTACTGGCTC
Organism: Megasphaera massiliensis; assembly: GCF_036305205.1. NCBI lineage: Bacteria > Bacillati > Bacillota > Negativicutes > Veillonellales > Veillonellaceae > Megasphaera > Megasphaera massiliensis. The sequence continues at coordinate 196,783 of NZ_JAXIXE010000014.1, read as the reverse complement.
TGGTTCTTCGGCCTTGCTGCCTTTAGTTAAAGACGCAGCTGAAAAATTCAAGGCAACGAACAAAGACGTCACCATTACCCTCAATGCCGGCGGTTCCGGTACGGGTCTGAAACAGGTTTCTGATGGTTCTGTTGATATGGGGAACTCCGACGTACCGGCCGAAACGAAACTCGATAAAGAAAAAGCCGACAAATTGGAAGACCATAAAGTCGCTGTTATGACCGTTGCTACGATCATCAATAAAGACGTAGGCGTTAAAAACTTGACGCGTCAGCAGCTGCAGGACATCTTCACGGCTAAAGTTACGAACTGGAAAGATGTTGGCGGTCAGGATATGCCGATCGTATTGGTAACGCGTCCGAAGACCTCCGGTACTCGTGCACTCTTCCAGAAATATGCTATCAACGGTGCTGAAGAAGCCGATAACAAATCCCTTGAAACGGATAACTCCGGCATTCTTATTCAGAGCGTTTCCCAGAACCCCGGTGCTATCGGCTATGTCGCATTGCCGTACTTGCTGAACAATGATTCCGTCGGCGTCGTTTCCATCGATGGCGTAGAACCTACTTTGGAAAATACCTACAACGGTAAATACAGCGTATGGGGCTACGAACATATCTACACGAGCAAAGATCCGAAACCGGCTGTTAAAGCTTTCATCGAATACATCACAGGTGCCGAATACGGCAAACGTATCGAAGAACTTGGCTACGGCGTAAGCTCGAAGATGCAGACGAAAGAAGTTCATTAATTTATTGGAGGAACGGGTATGAATGCAATCGAAACGGTGGTCCAAAGGGCCCATCGTAACGAGAAAGCAGCCAAAACGTTCATCACCATTTGCGGCATCGGTATGGCACTGGTGCCGCTTCTCATTGGCGCTTTTCTCTTTGTTAAAGGTACAGATACGTTTTTCACTTTTGGCCACAGCGTAACTGAATTTCTCTTTTCCGGTCAATGGAAACCGAGCGATACGGCCGAAGGCGGCGGTCAAATCGGGGCTGCTATGTTCTTGGCAGGTTCACTGGTTACGTGTCTGTTGGCGTTACTTATTTCCTTGCCCTTCAGCCTGGCCTCGTCAATTTATATGACTGAAATCGCGACGCCCCAGCGGCGCCGCCTGATTCAGCCGGCTATCGAATTATTTACGGGCATTCCTTCTGTTGTTTATGGCTTTGTCGGCATGACAGTGCTCATTCCGGCCCTGCGCCATATATTCCCCATGCCGTTTGGCTTTTCTGTCTTAGCTGCCGGTATCGTCTTGGCCGTCATGATTTTCCCGACGATTACGACGATGTCTGCCGACGCGATGGCGGCTGTTCCCAAATCGTGGCGCGAAGCTTCTTACGGCCTCGGCGCGACTCGCTGGGAAACGATTGCTCACGTCGTACTTCCTGCGGCTAAGAGCGGTATTTTCACCGGCATTATCCTGGGCCTGGCCCGTGCCTTGGGCGAAGCCTTGGCTGTTGCTATGGTTATCGGTCAGATGAAAGTCTTCCCGACGTCCTTGTTCCTGCCGGCCAGCACGCTTACGACGGCAATCTCTGCGGATATGGGGGGCGCGATGGAAGGCGGCGAATACAATGCCGCATTGTGGACGATGGCCTTGCTCTTGTTCCTGTTGTCGTTCCTGTTCATTTTTATTATCCACCAGATCAATGCCGCTTCCGAATTAAAAGGAGGACGGAGTTAATATGACAAGTATTGAAACCAAAAAAAGTAAAGATAAAATGATGACCGCACTTTTTACGTGTGGCGCAGCCTTTGCTGTCGTATTGCTGATTGCCTTCGTTCTGTACGTCGTCGTCAGCGGCGTAAGCGGCATGACACCGCAACTCTTATCCTTTACCGGTGCCGGCTTAGGAAACATGTTCTTTAATACGATCTATTTAGTCGTATTAGCCTTGGTTGCCAGTGCGATTATCGGTATTCCTGCAGGTATCTTCCTGGCTGAATACGCGAAAAAAGGACGCATTACCCATTGGGTCCGCATGGCTGTTGAAACCTTGGCATCCCTGCCGTCTATCGTCGTCGGCTTGTTCGGTTACTTGGTCTTCATCGTCATGACCGGTTCCCAGTGGAACCTCATGGCCGGTGCTTTGGCCGTATCCATTCTGACCTTGCCCTTGGTTACGTCGGTTACAGAAGATGCTCTGCGCAACTTGCCGCCGAGCTACCGCAACGGCAGTTTGGGCCTCGGCGCCTCCCATTGGCAGACCATTTGGCACGTTCTCTTGCCGGCCTGCTTCCCCCGTATCATGACTGGCCTTATCATGGCTGCCGGCCGTGGTTTCGGTGAAGCTGCTGCTTTGATGTTCACCGCCGGTATGTCGACGGATATTGACTGGACCAACTGGGATATTACGACCAAGTCGAGTCCTCTTAACCCCTTCCGTCCCGGCGAAACCTTGGCCCTGCACATCTGGGCTCTGCGTACGGAAGCCCTTCATCCTGATGCAGCGCAGCAGGCTGCGGCATCTTCTGCAATCCTGATGATCATGGTCTTGGTCTTCAGCTTACTGGCACGCTATTTAAGCTATCGAATCGATAAGAAAATGGGAGGAAACAACTAATGTCAGAAATTACTACGACCCTGACGGGTTTTTCGGCAGCTACTATTGAAAAGAAACAGGCTGCTGACGCTGTACAGGACGGCGCACAGAGCACGACCGGTGCAGCGGAATACACCTTTGATGTCAGCAACATGGATCTCTTCTACGATGAGTACCAGGCATTAAAAGACATCAACATGAAAATCCGTAAAAATGAAATCACGGCTCTCATCGGCCCTTCGGGCTGCGGGAAATCGACCTTTCTCAAAACCTTGAATCGTATGAACGACTGGGTTGAAGGCTGCCGTGTCACCGGCGACATCCGCTTTGAAGGTCAGGATATCTTCAAAGAAGTCGATCCCTTGGCCCTTCGCTACCGTGTCGGCATGGTTTTCCAGCAGCCGACGCCGTTCCCGAAGAGCGTTTATGAAAACATTGCCTACGGTCCCCGCGTCCAGGGCATCAACGATAAGAAGAAACTCGATGAAATCGTTGAAAGAAGCCTGCGCCAGGCTGCCTGCTGGGATGAAATGAAGGACCGTCTTAATAAGAGCGCCCTCGGCTTGTCCGGCGGTCAGCAGCAGCGTCTGTGCATCGCCCGTACCTTGGCGGCAGATCCGTCGGTCATCCTCATGGACGAACCGACTTCGGCTTTGGACCCGATTTCGACGCAGAAAATCGAAGATCTGGCCTTGGAATTAAAAGAAAAATATACCATTGTCATCGTTACCCACAGCATGCAGCAAGCTCGCCGTATTTCTGATAAAACGGCATTCTTCCTCTTAGGGGAACTTATTGAGTACGATAATACACTGGATATGTTCACCAATCCGTCGAATCCCAAGACAGAAGAATATATTACCGGCCGTTTCGGCTAAGAGGAGGAAAGGGACTTATGCTGGAAATTTATGAAAAAGAATTGGCCGAGCTGAAGCAGGATATGATCGGCTTGGGCATGAAAGTAGAACAGGCCGTAGAAAGCACGTGGAAGGCCTTGGAACGCAAAGATGTCGAATTGGCTCAGCGTATCTTCGATGGCGACGATGCCATCGATGAACTGGTCAAATCGTGCATGAAAAAAGACTTGACGATTAGTTTGATGCAAGGTCCCGTGGCGGCTGATTATCGGAGCTTGATGGCGACGCTGAAAATCCTCTCCGACTTAGAACGCATTGCCGATCATTGCGCTGATATCAGCCACTACGTCATCCACTTGAAACAGACTAACCATGACGTACCCTTGCCGGCAGGCGTAAAGGAAATGTACGGTGTCATGTCCTCTATGGTCAGTGACGTCATCGACTTCTACAAAGAACGCGGCACGTCGTCCCAGGCAGAATTCATGCGGGATAAAGACGATATCGTCGACCAGGCTTTCAACAACCTGATGCTCGACCTGTCGGCCGAAATGACCAAGCATCCGGAAAATTCCAAAGATTACATCGACTTAGTCTTGGTTATTAAGTACATCGAACGAATGGCTGACCATGCAAACAACATTGCTGAATGGCTCATCTATCGCGATACCAACGAAATTCGAATCTAAGAGATACGGATTTTGATAAGCAAGAATCCCCCATAAGGCACGTTCGTAGTGCCTTATGGGGGATTCTTTTTTTCCTTTTGGATGGCCTTTGTAAATTGAAGTTTTTGAAATTTGTCTCAATAGGCGAGTTCGGCTATTTCACATAAAATATGACCAATCATAATATGCATTTCTTGAGTGTGTGTAGTTTTTTTGCTGGGAATGTCAATCGAAATATCACACATGTCTTTTAATGCGCCTCCGCCATTTCCGGTGAAACCAATTGTGACGATTTCATGTTGGTTTGCGTATTCTACAGCTCGAATTACGTCTATACTATTGCCCGAGGTAGAGATTCCGATAAGGACATCGTTCTTTCTTCCAAGGCCTTCCAGCTGTCTTTTAAAAACATTTTCAAAGCCGTAATCATTAGAAATTGCTGTCAGTGCTGAGGTATCGACTGTCAATGCGAGTGCCGGTAATGCCTGGCGTTCTTTCTGAAAGCGTCCTACGATTTCGGCCGCTAAATGCTGGGCATCAGCAGCACTGCCTCCGTTACCGCAAAAGATGATTTTGTTGCCTTGTTGAATGGCTTTTGTGATGATGTTTCCTGCTGCTTCTATTTGCGGGATTAAGTTATGAACTTGATTTAATATTGCTGCATGTTCACATATCCGTTCTTTGATTAAGTCCACGAAGGTACCTCTTTATTCTAGATTTCTTTCAACGTCAATAATTTAATATAGTGGTGGAGTACTTTTTTTACTTCCGTATCAGCCAGTTCCTGTACGCGCATGAAACTTTTCAGATTGCCTTCAGCAATAGCATTCTGGGCTCCGGTTAAAGCGGCTGTGGTGAATTCGGTAAAAACGTTTACTTTAGTGATGCCTCCGGCGACGCATTTTTTTAGGTTATCATCACCGGTTCCGGATCCGCCATGAAGGACTAGGGGTACCGGAACGGCTGTGGCTAATTCATGAAGCCGTTCAAAGTTTAACGTTGGATTTTTTTGATTTTTATATACGCCATGGGAAGTTCCTATGGACACGGCCAAGGAATCGGCATGGGTTTGTTCAATGAAAGCGGCAGCTTCTTCGACGGTGGTGTAGACTGATTCTCCTGATGCTTGTTCTACCAAGGTTTCGGTTGTTCCGCCGACATGGCCGATTTCTGCTTCAACGGATACGTTGTGTGCGTGCGCATAATCGACGACTTCTTTTGTACGGCGCACATTTTCTTCAAAGCTGTGCATGGAAGCGTCAATCATAACTGAATTAAATCCCAGACTGATGGCTTTTTTGATATATTCAAAGTCAGTACCATGATCTAGGTGAAGCGCTATGGGAATCTTGACGGAAGATACTAGATAGTTGCCAATGGCAGCAGCTTCTTCCAGGGAGATTAAGTGTTGATGTGCTTCGGCAAAAGACAAGATAAGAGGAGCGTTTAACTCTGCTGCGACTTGCACATAGTCACGTCCTGTATTTAAATCCCATAAATCAGGAGCAACGACGCCATATTTTTTTTCCTTAGCGTGGGTAAGTATTTCTTTAGCACTTGTTAACATATAAGCCACCTCACTATTGAACAATATATAACCATTTGTCTATATAATAATTTACCAGTGGTAATATGTCAATATGGGATTTGAAATATGTGAATCAGTCTGTCAGTGTAGATATGACGTGGAAGCGGCTTTTATAGGCATCCGATCGTGAAATGGCATATTGTATGATTTTATTTTTATCATCATAAATGGTGATGCGTGTTACTGAAACAGGGGCTCCTTTCTTTAAGCGTAAATAAGCGGCCGTTTGAGAATCCGCTTTGGAGAATTCGATAATGTTGTCTGTTCGCCTCGGATGAATTTGATTCTTCTGAAGGGTCTGCATCAGTGAATTTTTAGAAAAGTCGATTTCCATTAATGATGGGCACAATGCCAGTGGAAGGTAGTCATTAGATAAGGAGTATAATTCGTTATTTACATACCGAAGACGCTGTAGGTGAAAGACGAGATCGCCCGGTTCTATATGAAGATGGCCGGCAATATCTTCATCGGCAATTTCGATAACTTGCTGCAAAACACGGCTGTGCGTGACTTTACCAACGGACATCAGGGTTTGAGACAATCCGAAGCCGTGTCTTTTTTCATTAGAATAGTCTATAGGGATTTTATTGCCGATGTAAAAGGAGCCTTTTCCCGGAATACGGATAATTTGGCCATTTTCTTCCATGGCAGCTAAGGCTTTTCGAATTGTTGGTCGGCTTACTTGATATTCTTGACAAAGCTCTCTTTCACTAGTCAATGGGGACATATACGGAAGTTCATCGAATTTTTCCTTTAATCTTTTCTGTATTTGCGTGTGAAGTAATTCTTTTTTCATGGATTTTCCTCTATTATCGAATGATGAATATAGTCTGATGCTACGTATTACATTTATTTTACCATGGATGTAGGGAAAATAGATAGCCACTGGTGATATTAAAATTACTTTTTTTAAACCTTGATTTATTTTTTATCCTTTGGTATATTTAAATTACCAAAGGTAAAAAAATAGGAGGTGCTCTTCATGGAAAAAAGTTTATATCCCTTTCTGTTAGTGAACCCTAAATCTTATTTATATGGCGATGAATCTTTAGCACTGGCCAAGGCGACTGATGTGATTGCTGAAAAGTACGGCTTAACGATGTTCTTTTCCTGCCCTTTTTCGGATATCCGTTATATTAAGGAGCATACGAAACACATTATTGTTACAGCTCAGCATATGGAATCCTTAAAACCGGGACGAGGTATGGGGCATGTACTCCCCGAATCACTGAAAGCTGCCGGTGCAGGTGCTGTTGTTTTGAACCATGCAGAAAATCCGTTGACCGTTCATGAACTGTATGCGGCTGTTCAGCGGGCGAAGGAATTAGGATTATTGACGATTGTCTGTGCAGATTCCGTTACGGAAGGTGAAGCCCTCGCACGATTCAATCCTGATATACTGCTGTGTGAACCGACCGATTTGATTGGAACGGGAGAAACAGCCGGGGACAACTACATTTTTGATTCTTGCAGTAAAATCAAGGCCGTAAATCCGGATATTGCTGTCATGATTGCTTCCGGTATTACGACGGCAGAAGATTGTTATCGCGTCATTTTCCTAGGGGCTGAGGGCACCGGTGCGACCAGTGGTATTTTAAATGCGCCGGATCCGGCTGTACGTGTAGAAGAAATGACAAAGGCTATTGTACAAGCCAATCGTGATAAAAAGGAAAAGGGGGCTGTATAAAATGAGTGTATACAAGACGACGATTAAGCTTCAATCTAATGGCGGCGAACCGACTTTTATTAATATTACGGATGAAGTAAAGGCGGCTATTGCCGATAGCGGCATTCAGGAAGGGACTTGCACGATTATTTCACCGCATACGACTTGTGCTGTATTTTTTGAAGAATATGTCCATGATACGGATGAAAAGGGAACCGAATTTTTGCAGCTTGATTTGAACGATATATTGAAAAAGCTGATTCCCGATGAATTGAAGGAAGGTCAATATCGCTATCCAGGAGAAAAGCACTATCAGGCTGTTGCATCCTGGCCGGATGCGGAGGCCTACTTGCCGAACGGCGATCGGACGGCGCTGCTGAATGGGGATGCTCATTTGAAAGCGACTTTGATCGGCTCGAGTGAAACCTTTTTAGTTGACCAGGGGAAACTGGGCGTCGGCACGACGGGATATGTCTACTTCGTCGATTTTGACCGCACACGGAGTCGGACGAGAAAGTGCCACATTGTCGTCATGGGAGAGTAAGCATACGTTTGGTTAGAAACATCTCGTTGTTTTTGCTGGCAATTTGTCGGCAAAATTAATGAGATGTTTTTTTTATCCATTTTTTAGAGGATTTCGTATATAATAAAAATATATATGGGTTATGATTTTTAGGTGTGTGAATCACTTGCAAAGGATTTTGGTGCGTATGAAAAAACTAATTGATGACGTACGGCTCATTTACAAATGTTGTTACTTATACTATCAGGACAATAAGAGTCAACAGCAGATTTGCAATCAGTTAGGCATTTCCAGACCTACTGTTTCTCGGATGCTCAATCGTGGCAAAGAATTGGGGATCGTGCAAATCGAGCTGAAGAATCCGGAGAACGTCATGTATGGAAAACTGGAACGAGATATAGAAGAGCGGTTTCAGCTGCAAGAAGTTAACATTGTGCCGTCGAGTCCGCTGGTCGGGGGAAGTAAACCGATTAATTCTGAGTTGGGGCGAGGGACGCTCCACTATATGGAACGTGTTTTGCATGAGGGAGATTATGTCGGGGTCTCTATGGGGTTTGCCATTCAGAACATCGTGCGGACGGACTACTTTATCAGTGAAAAAATCCCCTGTACCTTTATTCCCATTTTAGGCGGCATCGGCGACAGCCTCTTAGAAATACATTCTAATTATTTGACACAACGCTTTGCATCACTCTTTGGAGGGAAATGCATACAGTTTTTTTCACCGGCTGTATTTTCACAGAAAGAAGTTCTTCAAGGCTTTTTGCAGGAACAGACCATTCGTCACGTGACTCAGCTATATAAGAAACTGAATTTGGTCATTATGGGCATCGGCATTCCCAATACGCAGAATTCGACTATTTTAAGAACCGGATATGTCGATAAAAGGATTCTCCAGACTTTTACCGAAAATGGTGCAGTCGGAGACATTGCCCTCCGGTTTTTTGATATCAATGGAAATATGGAGCCCTTTGACGAATTTAACAGCCGCGTTTCAGGTATATCGATCGAGGAGCTGAACGAAGTGCCGTATCGCGTAGGGGTTGCCAGCGGGCCGCAAAAGGCTGCGGCTGTTCTCGGAGCTATTCGGGGAAAATACATCAACGTCTTGATTACGGATATTGATTGCGCTCAACGATTGTTGGAAATCAGTGAATAAAATAATAAGGAAGCCAGGATATGACTTGAAGGATGAATTTTTCTGACAAGTGATACCCTGGCTTTTTATTTTAATATTTCCTAATCTGAACATATGTAAAAATAATCCTCCATTGTTTACATTTTTACATATGTTCTATTCGAAGATATTGTAAAAATTAAAAATAAATGATATATTATCATTAACGAGATGATAATTAATCAAACGAAAGATCCTATGTAAAGGAGGCAATAATGGACATCTATACGATCTTTGGAATTTTTTTCCTACTGGTCTTAATGCAGCTCATCGGTATGAGGTTACAAGTTCGAGCTTATCATAAGGCGATACGGCGTCTGCACCGACAAGGCAATGTCGGAATCGGAGGACGACGAGGAAAGTTAGGTCCCGGTTATGTCATCATCATAGCCTGTGATAACGAAGGCATGATTATCGATTCGGAAATCATGAAGGGGATGACCATCTTCAGTCATTTCAAAAAAGAAAAAGGGATTGTTGGAAAACATATCTCTCAATTGAAGCAAGAATACATGAACTTATCGAAGCGCAAACAAAATCTCTATAAAGGGTATATACAAGCTCTTGATGTTTTAGAAGAGCGATTGGGATTGCCCGGCTGCCAGGAGGTGTGATTGCCGCTGGGATTCGGAAAGATTAACTGAACGGATAGTATTTTGAGAAAGAAAGGTGGCTTTTATGGAATCAATTGCTTGGTTTGCAAATGCGTTTATTGAATTATTTAAATCCGGTGCGACAATTTTTGCCGGATGGGTTGCAGGGATCATCCCGCTGGTTATCGTTATGATGACAGCGTTCAACTCTTTGATTAAGTTGATCGGGGAAGACAAAGTCAATCGGCTAGCCGAAAAATCGACGAAATATATGATTACTCGATACACGATTTTGCCGATTTTAGCGGTTGTATTTTTGGGAAATCCGATGTGCTATACGTTGGGACGGTTTGTAAAAGAAAAATATAAACCGGCTTTCTATGATACAACTGTAAGCTTTATACATCCGGTAACCGGCCTATTCCCGCATGCAAATCCCGCAGAATTGTTCGTCTACATGGGGATTGCAGCCGGATTAACGCAGCAGGGACTGTCGTTGGGGGATTTAGCGGTTCGTTACTTTTTAGTCGGTATTGTCGTCATTTTTATTCGAGGGGTCATTACCGAACGGATTTACAGCTATATGTACAATAGTCAGCAGAAGAAAAAAGCTGTCGGAGGTGAATAAGTTATGTATAAAGCGGTAAAGATTGTAGCTGGTAAAGGCGGTTGGGGCGGCCCTCTGACGTTGGTCCCGAGTGACGAAAGACATAAAATTGTCAGTATTACAGGCGGTGGCATTCACCCGGTAGCGACGTCGCTGGCGACGATGACCGGTTGTGACGTTATCGATGGATTTACGAACGGGGTGCCGGATAATGAAATCTTAGCGGTTGTTGTTGACTGCGGCGGTACGGCTCGCTGCGGGGTCTATCCGAAAAAACGAATCAATACATTGAATGTAATGCCTGTCGGTAAGACAGGGCCCTTAGCCAAATATATTACGGAAGATATCTACGTATCGGCTGTCGATGAATCGTGCTTTGCTTATCTTGATGAAGCGGAAGCTGCGAAGGTGGAAACGCCGGCAACACCGGCACCGGAAGTGAAGGCTGCTCCCGCACAGGAAAAGGCTCCGGAAGCCAAGAAAAATATCTTTACTCGGATTGGCATTGGCATAGGCAGTATCATCAGTAAGTTTTATGCTGCCGGCCGTGAAACCATCGATGTCACCTTGAAGAGCATCCTGCCGTTTATGGCTTTCGTAAGTATGATTTTAGGGCTTATTCAAGCGTCCGGTATCGGTGATGTCATTGCAAACGTCATCTCGCCTGTTGCAAGTACGCTTCCGGGGATGTTGATCATTTCCTTCATTTGTGCCATGCCGTTTATTTCTCCGGTCCTTGGCCCCGGTGCCGTTATTGCGCAGGTTGTCGGAACATTACTCGGTGCTCAGATCGGTTTGGGGAATATCCCTCCGCAGTATGCCCTGCCGGCACTTTTCGCTATCGATGTACAGGCCGGTTGTGACTTCGTCCCGGTTGGCCTAAGTTTGGGAGAAGCTGAACCGGAAACGATTGAATTAGGTGTGCCGGCCGTATTGTATTCTCGCGTTTTGACGGGCCCCATTGCTGTTGTTATTGCTTATGTTGCCAGTATTGGCATGTATTCATAAATTTATAGAAGGAGATAATGTCTATGAAATTTCACTGCAGTGTAACGGGCTGGGGAGATGAAGCGCTTCAGTTTTTGCAGGAACCGGATTTAAACTTCATCATTCTCTTTAATGAAAATGCTCCAGAAGAGCTGGCTGATATTTCGATACTTCATACAGTCGGGAATCTGACGCAGGTGCCGGCTCCGGATGACACGCTTATCATTGGCGATAAAATCTTTACCATTACGGCTGTCGGGGAGGAAGCCAAAGAGACACTTCGTACGTTGGGGCATTGCACGATTGTTTTCAAAGGTGGAAATGAACCTGAACGACCGGGCTGCATTATGGTGGAAGGAGATGAAGCACTGCTTGCAGCTGATATAAAAGTCGGTACAACCATTGAAATTCATTAGGTAGTAGTTACATTTCACTAAATATATAAGATCCAATTTTAAGGAGGCTAATTCATATGTTAAACATGGACAAGAAGTTAGAAAAACTGGAAGAAGAAGGTAAGCTTATTCGTGCCGGTATTGTTGGCGCCGGTCAGATGGGACGTGGCATGGTTACGCAGATGGCTCTTATGAAAGGGATGATGCCGGCCATCGTTTCCGATATTAAATTTGAAAATGTAATCAATGCTTTCCACTATGCAGGAATTAAAGATGAAGATATTGCTGTAGCGCATACGTTAGAAGAAGCCAATAAGTACATGGAAATGGGCAAATTTGTTGCTACCGATAACTCGGACATCATTGCTCGGGCTAATTTAGTTGACTGCGCGATTGATGTTACCGGTGTTCCTGAAGTCGGTGTAAAAATTGCCGTTGATGCCATGAACAACCATAAACACGTCGTCATGATGGACGTTGAAACCGATGTTGTTATCGGCTCCTATCTGAAAAAACTGGGCGACCAGAATGGTGTCATCTATACCGGGTCTGCCGGTGACGAACCGGGTGCCGTCATGGAATTGTATTCCTTTGCACGGGCTATGGGAATGACCGTAGAAGTTATGGGCAAGGGTAAAAATAATAAACTCGATTATGATTGCAATCCTGATACTGTCTTAGAAGAAGCTACGAGACGTAAGATGAGCCCGCGCATGCTTTGCTCGTTTAAAGACGGCACAAAGACAATGGTTGAAATGACGGCTATGTCGAATGCTACCGGATTGATTCCTGATGTAGTTGGTGGTCATGGTCCGGAAGCTTCACCTAAAGATCGCTGCGCTGAGTTGAATCAGATTTTCAAATTGAAACAAGACGGTGGTATTCTTAATAAACACGGTGTCGTAGAATATGTAAATGGCATTGCACCGGGCGTCTTTGTTACCGTTTCGACTCCGAATGAAGAAATTGCTTATCAGATGCAGTATCACAGCATGGGCCCTGGCCCGTTGTGGACGCTGTACCGTCCGTACCATCTCTGCAATCTTGAAACTCCGTTGACGGTTGCTAAAGCTATTCTTGACCATGAACCGACAATTGTACCGCTTGACGGGCCGGTCAGTGAAGTCATTACCGTAGCTAAGACAGATTTGAAAGCCGGTCAGACCATTGACGGTATCGGCGGTTATACTACATACGGCTCCATTACAACGGCAGAAGATTGCTATGCTAAAGGCTATGTCGTATACGGTTTGATCAACAAAAATACGAGAATGAAGAAGGATGCTAAAAAAGGTCAGCTCTTGACACTGGATATGGTTGAATTGGATACGACGACGCAGTTGTATAAGACGCGTAAACTCCAAGACCAGATGTATAACAATGGCTATAAACTCCTCTAATACTCAATCATAACTGAGGTATAACGGAAAGAGAACCGCTCCTGTTACAGAAGCGGTTCTCTTCATTTTGTTCCGAATATATTAGAAAAGGTTCTTCTTGTCTTAAGGTGCTCAATTCGGAGGATATCCGGAGCGGAACTGAACGGAGCCCTTGCAGGGGACCTGAAAATCTAGCTTCAGGAGACGTTTTTTGGCAAAGCACACTTTTAAGTTTTAACGTCATGCGGTAAAATTATACTTAAGCACAGAGACCCGCTATGAGAATTTCACCTTTGACTTACGTATGAAAGTTCTATCCGTTCTTGCGTGCTATGTCAGCTGCTATCGGTCTGTTGGCATAGAGCTTTCATCTTCAGGGAAAAGGTGGAAATCCTCCAATGGTTAAACCATCGAGAGTAAGAAAACGAAAAATGAACAGCAAGACTATCTGAACCAATTGAAAAAAGAAAATAATCATCTAAGGCTAGAACCTGTTTGTTTTTTTGATTGAGACGATTGCGTTTAGAGGCAGAAGCAACACCGAAGAGTTTTAATCGCTCTTCAAAAGATGCTGCTTGAAATAATTAAACTCATTCATAAAACTACGAGTATGAAGGTGGGACTTCACGTCGCAACCTTAATCATAGGAGTCGGAAATACAATTCTGACGTAGAAATGATTGTAAGTCAGCACTGAAAAGGACGCATAGTCACGAAAAAGCTTTACCTTGATCCGTTTTTTATTTTTACAACAGCATAAGCATCATGAAAAAGCTTTTCGGTCTTCTATCAAATGCTATAATGAACGAAGCAGAAAGGAAACCTTGGCTGGTGCTGCAGACCGGCAGCATACTGTTTTCGTCATTCTGCTGCATAGAAAAACCACCACAGCGTTTTTGCTGCGGTGGTTAGGTCTACCTTTTTGGGGCACTATAAATGGGGGCTGGCGCCAATCAGATCAGGCTTTAATCAATATTCCGGAGGCATATTCTTTTGGGTATGGGGCATGGAGAGTGCATCGCCCGGGTATTGGTGATATTTGACCGGAGAGGAGGTGAAGCCGCGGCCGACGACTTCCGAGGCATCGCTGATGATCATGAAGGCCTGGGGATCGAGTTTGTTGACGATTTCTTTGACCTTGGCTACTTCCGTCAATTTGATGACGGCGTAGATGACTCGCTTGTCCTGCATGGTATAGGCTCCCTGGCCGTGGATATAGGTGGCGCCGTGGCCGATGTAGCGCATGAGGACCTGGGCGATGGGTGTCGAGCGGTTGGAAATGATGAGAACACTTTTTCGCTGTTTCAGGCCGAGAACGACTTTATTGGTAATGAAGGCGGCGATATAGATGGCGACGAAGGTCAGGACGGCTCGTTCCAAGGAGAACATGTAAGCTGCTGCCGACAAGATGACCAGGTTGAGAATCATCGTGACCGTACCCATTTCCAGGGAATAGTATTTTTTGACGATAGCGCCGATGACGTCGAGGCCGCCGCTGTTGCCGTTATATTTGTAAATGATGCCAAAGCCGATACCCGACAGGATGCCGCCGGTAATGGACGAGAGCATGGGATCATCCATGATCTTCCACGTCGATAAGAAGGCCGTGGCGTCGGCTAAAATCGAAAGCATAATGGTGCCGACGATGCTGAGGAGGGTGTAACGGCGCCCCATGAATTTGTAGCAGGCGATCATGATCGGGATGTTGAGGATGAATATCCCGGTCCCGACAGGAAGACCCGTTGCAAAATAAATCATGATTGCTGCGCCGCTGATGCCGCTGCTCAATAAATGGAAGGGGATGAAGAAAGCATTCATCCCGACGACGACGACCAGGCTTCCGACGAAGGAAGCAATGTAAGGAACCGCTAATTCCCAAAGAGTCTGGGCTGGTAACAAATTTTGTGCCGGTAGTAAGTTTTTCATAATTTTTCCCCCAGTTTGAATGAACAATTGTAAAGCAAAGGAAAAAACGGTATAATCATGATAGCATAATTGAAGTTTCTGTGCATTCGTACAGGATGCTGTGAAGGCAGTAAATCCCTGCTTTGTCTCATTATAACATAGAGAATTTTTTAATCAATAAGGCAGGGCACATTTTATACATGGAGTGACAGTATGACTGAAATAGTAGAAACCGGATATGGAAAAATTAACTTAGCGTTGGCGATTACAGGCGCTCGAGAGGATGGTTATCACAATATCGATACGATCTTTCAATCCATCGGTCTCTGTGATACGGTAACGCTAAGGGAAGTGGGGGAATTTCAGTTAACCTGTTCCGTCGAGTCACTGCCTTGCGATGAAACGAATTTGGCCTACCGGGCATGGAAGGCGCTCTGTCCATATAAAAAGGACAATCATGGCGTGGCTATCCATATTGAAAAAAGGATTCCCATTGCCGCCGGCCTTGCCGGAGGCAGTACGGACTGTGCCGCTGTTTTGCGCGGGCTGAATCGGTTGTGGGAGCTCTCTTTATCGCAGCAGGAACTATGCCGTATCGGTGCTAAACTCGGCGCCGATGTGCCTTTTTGCATCTGCGGCGGGACCATGCGCGGGACCGGGATTGGCGAGCAGCTTCGAAGGCTTCCGTCACTGCCGTCCTGGCCTGTCGTCGTGCTTCACCCACGCGTTGCGGTACAGACGAAACGAGCCTATGCCCTCTTTGACGGCAAAAAAAAGACCGGCACCATTGATGTCGACGCCGTCGAAGCCGCTATCCGTCAAGGGCAGTTCGAATCTGTGACGACCGCCATGGGAAATACCTTTGAGGAACTGGTGATGCCCGACGTGCCTCAAGTGATCCGGTGCCGGGAACGCCTTGCTTCTCTGGGACTGCAGCCGCTCATGGCCGGCAGTGGTCCTACGGTCTTTGCTTTGGTTCCGCCACTGCGGGAAGAGGACGTACGACGTCAGGTGATGACATGGACTGATGTTGATACCTATATGACTACCATAGTGAAACGAGAGGATGGTGAATACTGATCGATGCAAAAGCAAACGAAAAGGCATGCCTTAGAACCGATAAAATTAGATGCTTACCGACCGCTGCGGGAAGTCGTCAGCGAGGCCTTGCGTCAGGCCATTAAAGATGGCGTATTGAAGCCCGGTGAGCGGCTGATGGAAATTCAACTGGCTGAGGAATTGGGCGTCAGCCGGACGCCGATTCGCGAGGCTATCCGAAAATTGGAACTTGAAGGCTTCGTCGTCATGGTGCCGCGGCGCGGAACCTATGTAGCCGATATTTCTTTAAAGGATATCGCGCAGGTTTTCGAAATCCGAAGCGCCTTGGAAGAACTGGCAGCCGGCCTTGCTGCCGAGCGAATTACGCCGGATGAATTAGAATATTTGGAACGGATCCTCGTCGAAATCAATGAATATATTGATAATGACCAGTTTGATAAGATCGTCGATGCTGACATTCGCTTCCACGACGTTTTGTACCACGCCAGCCGCAATCAGCGTTTAGTTGATATCTTGAACAATTTACGCGAACAGATGCTTCGCTTTCGCTCTATTTCCATGCACTATCCCGGCCGTCTGGCGGCGACCTGGGAGGAACATCGGCAGATGGTAGAAAATATTGCCGATCATAATAGCGCCATGGCGCGAAAAGTGGCTAAAAAACATATGGAAAATTCAGAACGCACCCTGCTGAAAGGGATTCGCCAAGATGAAGAATCGGCTCGACGCGTCCATGAATTATTCCCTCATCAAGACGGATAAGGAAGGGACTTTCAAATGGGACATTTTTTACTCGACCATTTTCACGAAATTCATGAACGTTCTGAGCACATGGAAGACTTTGAAAACTTTCTCTATGTTTTGACCTATATTTTGTTTGTCTGTTTATTCATTCGCTCCCTTGTCGCCTTGTATATGGGACATTGGAATCTATTTTAATAGAAGGATATTTTTATGAAAACCTATTCACTTCCTTTTGGGAAAGGGGAACAGCAGATTTTCCTTGATGAAACACACATATTATATGATTTACATGGGAATCATGTAAAAGCCGTCTCCGATGAGGCCGCCGCTGTCCGAAAGGCCCTGCGCCAACCCATTGACAGCCTTCCCTTGGCTGACGTCGTAGCACCCGGGGACACCGTAGCCATCATCGTCAGCGACATTACCCGCCCCGTCCATACGGCACAGATGCTGCCGGTCATTGTAAACGAATTGAATCTGGCCGGTATTCCTGATGAGCAGATTAAGGTCATTACGGCCCAAGGGACTCACCGGGCTCATACGCCGGAAGAAGATGAAGTGGTCTGCGGTAAAGAAATGGTACGTCGTCTTACCATCATCAATCATGACTGCCGCGATAAGGAAAACCTCTTAAAAGTCGGGACGACGACGCACGGCAATGAGGTCTGGCTTAATGCCGAAGCCGTTCGGGCCGATAAGGTTATCGTGACCGGTGCCGTATCCTTCCATCCTATGGCCGGGTTTGGCGGCGGCCGTAAAGCTGTCTTGCCGGGAATTGCCGGCTATGAAACGATTATGCGCAACCATGCCTTGGCGCTTACTGAAGATTTTGGCGGCGGCTGCAATGAACGCTGTGAAACGAGCCTCTTAGAGGATAACCCCCTTCACGACGATATGAAGCAGGCAGCGGCATTGCTGAATCCTTGCTTCCTGGTCAATACCGTCTTTTCGGCAGACGGGGAGCTGGCTGAAGTCGTCGGCGGTCACTGGTATACCGCCTGGAAGAAGGGCTGTGATGACCTTCTTTCCTTTGCCAGCGTGCCTATTGCTGAAAGGGCAGATATCACCTTGGCCTCGGCCGGCGGCTATCCTAAGGATATGAACCTCTATCAGAGCATGAAGGCTCCTATGAATGCCGTCTTTGCGACGAAACCCGGCGGCACGATGATCCTCACCCTCGACTGCCCCGATATCAAAGAACCGGCCGTCTTTACGGACTGGTTCTTCCGCAGCGACATGACGGCTTTTGAACGGGACCTGCGGGCCGACTTTTCCATTCCGGCCTTTGTAGCCTTCAAGTCACACTGTATTTTCCGTTCCATGCAGGCTGTCTATGTCGTAACCCGGCCTGAAAACTTTGATATCATTCGTCAGAGCGGTCTCATCCCGGCGGCGTCTTTGGAAGAGGCCTGGGCAAAAGCACAGGAAAACCTTCCTGAAGATTATACCGTTACCGTCATGGGCCATGCGGCAGCGACCTTTCCCGTACTATAAGGAATCTTTTTCAGCATCTGCCGTCGCGCACGATAGATACAGCAAGCTGTCTTTTTAGACAGCTTCTTTTTTTTATATAAAACCCATGGATTTAACCGTTCTTTAAGATATAGGGAAGATATAAATAAAATGATAAAGGGATATATCCTTTTTTTGAAATTTTAGAGACAAATAGGGGCGCCTGTACTATAATAGTCATAAAATTAAAAAAAGCAGTTGCGCTGGGCGAAACCTCAGTTCCATTTCTGCGAAACAGCAAAGGGGATTTTACGATGGAAAAATATAATCCGGTTACGGATGAAGTGTTAGAAGCTTTAAAAAATGCCGTTGGCGATAAATACGTCAAGACCGATCCGGCCATCCTCGACGTGTATAAATCGGATGAAAGCCTGGCGCCGTCTTTTTGGAGGACACCGGAAGTCGTCGTCTTGCCGGCGAATACCGAAGAGGTTTCTGAGGTCCTTCAGATTGCCAACCGATTTGGCGTCCCGGTCACGCCGCGCAGTGCCGGTACCAGCGTCAGCTGCGGTGCCGTTCCGGCCTATGAAGGCATCGTCCTGCTCATGGAACGGATGAATAGAATCCTTGAGCTGGACGAAGACGGCATGTATATGACTGTTGAAGCCGGCGTTCGGACGATTGACATTCAAAATGCAGCCCGCGAAAAGGGACTGCTCTACGCCGGTGACCCCTGCAGTTCCGACAGCTGCCTCATTGGCGGCAACTTGGCAACCAATGCCGGCGGCAATAAGGCCGTCCGTTACGGTACGACCCGCCACCAGGTCTATGCCATCGAAGCCGTCTTGCCGACGGGGAAAATCGTAAACCTTGGGGCGAATCTTCAGAAATGTTCTACGGGATTCTGTTTGGATCAGCTGATCATCGGTTCCGAAGGGACGCTGGGCATCATTACCAAAGCGACGCTGAAACTCGTGCCTCTGCCGCCGTATAAACTCGATGTCCTGGCCGTCTTTACCGACCTTGCCAAGGCGACAGCCCTGGTCCCGAAACTCATTAAGGCCGGCCTCAATCCGACGTCGGTCGAATTCATGGACAACAATTTCGTCCGCAGCGCCAGCGATTACAGTGACTTGAAGCTGCCCCATTACGAAGACGGCTGTTATGACATCATTTCCATTGAAACCTTCAACGAAGATGAATTGGACGACAAGATGGAAAAACTGGCGGCCGTCTGTGAAGAATGCGGAGCGACAGATATCGTCGAAGCCGACGATCGGGTATGGAAGGTCCGCCGCAACTGTCTGGAAAGCACAAGGGCTTTTTCAAAAGTCGCTACGTCGGAAGATTTAGTCGTTCCCGTTCCTAAGATTGCTGACTGCATTCAGCATTTGGTCAACGAAAGTAAAAAATACGACTTTCGTATTTTCTGCCTGGCCCACGCCGGTGACGGCAACCTGCATTTCCAGATTTTAAAATGTGACATGAGCGATGAAGCTTGGGAACAGCAATTGAAGGACTTCCGGTCGACGGCGTATACTTATGTATATAATCTGGGAGGCCGTCTGTCCGGTGAACACGGAATCGGTTTGAAGCGGCTCAAGTATATGGAAGAATATACGGATCCGGCTGAACTCGACCTGATGAAGACCTTGAAAAGCGCCGTAGATCCTAAGTGGATATTGAATCCGGGCAAGGTTATTGAACAACCCTCTAATTTTTGAGAATTTATTTTCATAAAGCAGGTATAAGCTATACGTACTTTATTGTTTAAAGTTTGTACTTAATATTATAAAAAATAAACTTATTGTTAATAAAAAAACTATTGGACAAATGCGGCCATTTCATGATATACTACAATAAACGATAATAAATATCAATGAATATTAAAATAGTATTAAAATATTACATAGTAAAAGGAGATGTTGAGATGAACGCCATTGTAGTATATTCATCCCAGACCGGCCGCACCAAACAGATTGCCGAGGCCGTTGTATCCGGTCTTCCGGAAGGGACGCCCTGC
This sequence comes from Megasphaera massiliensis, assembly GCF_036305205.1. Taxonomy (NCBI): domain Bacteria; kingdom Bacillati; phylum Bacillota; class Negativicutes; order Veillonellales; family Veillonellaceae; genus Megasphaera; species Megasphaera massiliensis. The sequence goes on along the minus strand of NZ_JAXIXE010000014.1, from coordinate 176,609 downwards.
GTCAGCGTCGATGAAATGCCGAAAGATCTTTCCGGTTATGACTGCGTTTTCGTCGGCTTTTGGAGCGATAAAGATCAGGCTGATCCCAAAGGCCAGGAAGCTTTGAGACAGATTAAAAACAACAACGTAGCTGTTTTTGCAACCCTTCATGATGATCCCTATTCGGACCAGGCTTCGAAACACCTGCGCGGTGCTGTGGAACTCTTAAAACCCGGCAGTGGCGTCATCGGAACCTATGTCACCTGGACGGATAAAGATAAATACATGCAGGTTCCCGTCGATGAAAGCGAATTGAACCTCGATCAGGCTCGGGCTTTTGCGCAAGATACGATGAGCCGTGTTCAAAAACAGTAGCCCTTAAGGCTGTGAAAAGACCTCAGATTACCGTTGTAATCCGAGGTCTTTTTTGTAAGCATCATTACTTTGTTCCGGGCTGATGTAGCCTTGTTCGGTCATGAGGGTCAAGACGATTTTTTGACGGGCTTTGGCAGCCTGATAGTTTTGCAGGGGGTTATAATAGGTCGGAGCCTGTACCAGGCCGGCCAGCATGGAGGCTTGGGCCAGGTCTAATTTTTCCGGCGACGTTGTAAAATAGGTCCGGGCGGCATCATCGATGCCCGTAGCATTGGCACCGAAATATGCCGTATTGAGGTAGATCTCTAAAATTTCATCTTTGCTGTAATTCTGTTCCAATAAGAAGGCCATGACGAATTCCTGGGCTTTTCGGGCGATGGTCCGGTCTTGGGACAGAAAGACATTTTTTACGACTTGTTGGCTCAGGGTACTGCCGCCTTCTACGGTTTCACCGGATTGAATATTGGTCAAAATAGCCCGACCGATGCCGATGGGGTCGATGGCTCCATGGGAATAGAAGCGGCGGTCTTCGGTGGCGACGACGGCGTGCTGCATCGGTTTTGAGATGGCTCCGATAGCCACATAGACGGGGATCTTTTTGATTTTGGCATCCATGGCCTGATGAAAGTGTAAATAGGGATAAAGACTGGCTTCAAGAGGTTGGAGCGGGGCCGGCCAAGTCCCTTGGGGCTCGGTTGTTTCCTTTATCCGGCTCGTTGTCCCGGTCGGCGGCTTCGTCGTTTTCGTGGTGTCGAAGACGATATTCCAGCCGGCGCAGAGGACAAAGGCCAAGATGAAAATGGCGATGTATTTTCGTTTCATCACATTCCTCCTATTAAACATCCCTATTATACTATACTTTAGAGGCCGATGGAACTTTGAGACGGCTTAAAAAAAACATGTAAAATTTTTATGCAAAATACTTGCATAATTTTTCTGTCTGATGTATACTATCAAACGTAGACAGAACAAAACTTACCAACAATCGCAGTCGTTCATTCGATAGAGGAGGAACTTATCATGAGCAATACGAAAAAAGAGATTAAAAAAATTGTCCTTGCCTATTCCGGCGGACTCGATACATCCGTCATCATTCCTTGGTTAAAAGAAAACTACCCCGGCGCTGAAGTCATCGCTGCCTGTGCTGACGTCGGCCAGCCGGACGACTTTGAAGCCATTGAAAAGAAAGCCTATGCTTCCGGTGCTTCTAAAGTGTACGTCATGGATATCAAGAAAGAATTTATGGAAGAATACGTATGGCCGACGGTAAAAGCCGGCGCCGTCTATGAAGGAAAATACCTTCTCGGCACGTCCTTTGCCCGTCCGCTCATTTCTAAGAAACTCGTTGAAGTCGCTAAAAAAGAAGGGGCCGAAGCCATTGCCCATGGTGCTACGGGTAAGGGGAATGATCAGGTTCGCTTTGAATTGACGGTCAAAGCCCTGGCTCCGGAAATGACCTTGATTGCACCGTGGCGGATGTGGGACCTCAAATCTCGTGAAGACGAACTGGCTTATGCGGAAGCCCACAACGTTCCTATCGACTATAAATCGGAAGAAAATCCCTATCCCTACAGCATGGACTGGAATATTTGGCATTTGAGCCATGAAGGTGATGACCTCGAAGATCCGGCCAATGCCCCGAAAGACATGGTCTACATGGTCACCAAGACGCCGGAACAGGCTCCGGACGCTCCGGAATACGTTACCATCGATTTTGAAAAAGGGATTCCCGTCGCCGTCAATGGTGAAAAACACGACGCCGTTACCTTGATTACGGTCCTCAATGAAATCGGTGCCCGCAATGGTGTCGGCATCGTCGATATCGTTGAAAACCGTTTGGTCGGCATGAAGAGCCGCGGTATTTACGAAAACCCGGGCGGTGCCATCCTCATGTATGCTCACAGAGAATTGGAATACCTCTGCCTCGACCGCGACACCTTCCACTATAAAGAAACGGCAGCCAACAAGTTTGCCGAACTCGTCTATGACGGTAAATGGTTCTCGCCGCTTCGCGAAGCTCTTTCGGCCTTCGTCGATGAAACGCAGCAGACCGTTACCGGTCAGGTTATTTTGAAACTCTACAAGGGCAATATCATCAGTGCCGGTTCGACGTCGCCTTATTCTTTATACAATGAAGAATTCGTCACCTTTGGTGAAGACGATGTCTATGACCAGACCGATGCCGAAGGGTTCATCAACCTCTTCGGACTGCCCCTCAAGATGCGGGCCCTGATGAAGCAGCATGTTGAAAAGCAGGGTAAATAATAAGGAGCGAATGATATGAAGTTATGGGGCGGCCGGTTCACTAAGGCCACAGATAAAAGTGTAGAAGCCTTCAATGCATCCATTCAGTTCGACTGCCGGATGTACGCCGAAGATATTTGCGGCAGCATCGCCCATGCGACGATGCTGGCCAAAGAAGGCATCATTTCGGAAGCGGATAAGGACGTCATCGTAAAAGGCTTGAAGGTTATTTTCCAGCAAATCGAGGACGGGAATTTTGATTTTTCTGTCGAACTCGAAGATATTCATATGAATATTGAAAAGAGACTTACCGATGCCATTGGCGAAGCGGGAAAACGCCTTCATACGGGGCGGAGCCGCAACGATCAGGTAGCCCTCGATATGCACCTCTATATTCGCCGGGAAATCGCTGCCATTGCCGACCTCTTGGTCAAGCTCCAAGAGTCCCTGGTGAAGGCTGCTGAAAAGTACAGCGACGTCATCATGCCGGGATATACGCACCTGCAGCGGGCTCAGCCGATCCTCTTCAGTCACCATCTCATGGCCTATTTCTCGATGTTGTCCCGTGACTTCATCCACTTGAAATATGCCTGGGAGATGGCCGATATGATGCCCCTTGGCGCCGGTGCCCTGGCCGGGACGACCTATCCCCTTGATCAGCCCTTTGTCGCTGAGACGCTCAAGTTTGGGAAGCTCTATGACAACAGTCTCGATGCCGTCAGCGACCGGGATTATATCATTGCTTTCTTGGAATTTGCCGCTGTTCTCATGATGCACCTCAGCCGCTTGTCGGAAGAATTCATCCTCTGGTCGAGCTCGGAATTTAAATTCATTGAACTAGACGATTCTCACTGCACGGGTTCGTCCATCATGCCCCAGAAGAAGAATCCCGACATCTGCGAACTCGTCCGCGGCAAGACCGGCCGCTTTTACGGCCACCTCATGGGCGTCCTCACTATGATGAAGGGGATTCCCATGGCCTATGACAAGGACATGCAGGAAGATAAGGAAGGCGTCTTTGATGCCATCGACAATTTGAAATTTGCCCTGACCATCTATGCCGCCATGATTGACAAAATGACCGTCAACGGCGAGCATATGCGGGAAGTGCTGGAAAGCGATTTCTCGAACGCTACCGATATGGCCGACTACCTGGCCAAAAAAGGACTTCCTTTCCGTGAAGCCCATGCCGTCGTCGGGAAAGCCGTCCACTACTGCATCGAACAGGGCAAGGTATTACAGCAGTTATCGCTGTCAGAGCTGCAGGCCATGAGCCCTCTCTTCGCCGAAGATATCCATCATTACTTGGATATCGAAACGTGCGTCAAACAGCGTAACACATATAACGGCACGTCGCCAACGTCCGTTGCGCGTCAATGCAAGGCCGGCCGCGATACGATTGCCGGTGAGCATACCCAAATCGGAACTTGGGACGATGTCGTATCCTCTGTCTATGAACTACTGAAGTAACAGCGATTGAAACAAAAAGGAGTTGTCTTTCAAGGCAGCTCCTTTTTGTTTGGCGAAAGGGGCCGGGTGAACAATTACTTGTCATATGGCCTCTCGATAAGGTATAATAAAAAAGCATGAAAAAAATTATAAAAAAAATTACGAAAAAATTATTTGTCTTACTCGTAACAGGAAAGGAGGGGCCTGCCTATGTCACAGACAGCACAAACGACACTGGCTCATGACGTTTCATTTAACGGGATCGGCCTGCATGCTGCCAACGAAGTTCATATGGTACTGCGCCCGGCTCCGGCTGATACAGGGATTGTTTTTATTCGGACCGATTTGCCGGAAAAACCGTCTGTACAAGCCCATCTGACGAATGTAACCAATACGATGCGGGCGACGACCCTGGAAAAAGGGAGCGCCAAGGTCTTTACGGTAGAACATCTGCTGTCGGCCCTTTATGGGATGGAAATCGACAACTGCTTTGTCGAAATGGATTCCGTCGAACCGCCCGTTGCCGACGGCAGCAGTCTGACCTTTGTCAAGCTCATTGAAGAAGCGGGAGTCCGTGAGCTCGATGTGCCGCGCCGACCGCTGGTCATACAGAAACAGCATCTCATTCAGGACGGAGATAAGTTTATCGCTCTTGTGCCTTACGATGGATTCCGCATTACCTTTACATCTATCAATCCGCACCCTATGCTGGGCGTCCAGTTTTTTGACGAGACCGTCACCAAGGCTTCGTACATTGAGCAGATTTCCTTTGCCCGGACGATCGCCTTTACGGAAGAATTGGAAATGCTGAAGAAATTGGGCCTTGGCAAGGGCGGTACGATTGAAAATGTCGTCGTCTATGATAAGACGTCGTGCCTGTCCGTTCCGCGCTCCGATGACGAATTGGTCCGCCATAAGGTGCTCGACATCGTCGGTGATTTGTCTTTACTCGGAAGACCGATACGAGGCCATGTCATTGCCGTCAAATCGAGCCATAACTTAAACAACCAGCTGACACATCAGATTTTTGAAGAACTACAGTGAGCTAAGGAGGAATTCTCATGACTTTGGAAGTAACTGATATTATGGAAATTTTGCCGCATCGCTATCCCATGCTGCTTATTGACCGGATCATTGAATTGGAACCGATGAAATATGCCATCGGCATCAAGAATGCGACCTTTAATGAGCAATTTTTCCAAGGCCACTTTCCGGGCAAGCCGGTCATGCCGGGCGTCCTCATTGCCGAAGCTATGGCCCAGGTCGGCGGTATTGCCCTCTTGTATCCTGAAGAAAACCGCGGCCTCATTCCCTTCTTTACGGGAATCGATAAAATCCGCTTCCGCCATCCCGTCATCCCCGGTGACCAGTTGGTCATGCGGGCTGACATCGAAAAGGTAAAGGGCCGTATGGGCAAGGTCAAGGCTCAGTGTCACGTCGGTGATATCCTCTGCGCCGAAGGAGAATATCTCTTTGCCCTCATGCCGGGACAGAATCCGAAAAAGTAATCAATAAAATTGACTTTATGTTAAATAATGAGCTAAACGGGCGTATTTAGCAGCATAAAGGGGAATATTGCGGGAAATGGCTTGATTTTGCCGGGCGAAATAAATCGTCCTTCCTGCGACTATATACGTAGATATTTATGAATTTAAGCGACTGTCCCTTTTAGGGACAGGGAAGCGAGGAGTGACTTTAATGACCGAGGAAACGAATAACATGCGTCAGAGCATGATACATCCGACGGCTGTTATAGACCCGCAGGCGAAAATTGGGGCTGGTGTTAAAATCGGACCGTATGCCGTTATCGGGCCTCATGTCACTATTGGTGACGGAACAGAAATCATGGCCCACGTTACGATTGACGGTTGGACGACGATTGGTAAAGACTGCCGGTTTTTCCCGAGCTGTTCTATCGGTTCGGAACCGCAGGACTTAAAATATCACGGTGAAAAGAGCTTTCTTATCATCGGCGACCGCTCGGTTTTCCGGGAATTCGTGACGGTCAGCACGGCGACAGGTGAAGGGGAAGAAACGCGAATCGGCAATGACTGCCTGTTCCAGGCCTGTACCCATGTTGCCCACAACTGCGTCGTCGGCAACCACGTCATCATGAGTAACTGCGCCGGCCTTGCCGGTCACGTTACCGTTGAAGATCGGGTCGTCATCGGCGGCATTGCCGGTGTCCATCAGTTTGTCAAAATCGGCCGCAACAGCATGATCGGCGGCCTGGCGAAAGTCGTACAGGACATTCCGCCCTTCGTTATCGCCGACGGTCAGCCTGCACGCTGCATCGGCCTTAACAGTGTCGGCCTTTCACGGGCCGGAGTTCCCGAAGATGTCCGCCGGGAATTGAAAAAAGCATTCCGCATCTTGTACCGTTCCGGACTCAATTTGCGCCAGGCTATTTTTGAAATGGAACAGGAACTGGACAGTTCCGAAGAAGTAGAACATTTTCTCCGCTTCCTTCGCAATGCCGACCGCGGTATTTGCCGAGGAACAAAGGATTAGGCAGCAGCCAGTGAGTAAAAGGGGTGTCGCACCTGCGATAGCCCTTTTTTTACTGACAAGGGACCTGTTTTTTTGTATAATATAGAGATAAATATTTCTCTTTATGAATAAGGATGATTGCTATGGAAAAAGTTGGGCTCTTGGCCGGTATCGGTAAGCTTCCTGTCGAGTTTATGCGTGCTGCAAAACACCTGGGATATGAAGTTGTCGTCATCGCCGTCGTCAGCGATGTCGAACCGGAACTGGCAGCGGAAGCCGATGCATACTACGATATCAACGTTGCCAAGTTGGATAAAATCATTAAGACCCTCAAAAAAAATGACGTCTCGAAAGTTACCATGATCGGGAAGGTCACCAAGGAAATTCTCTTTAAAGGGCTTAAATTTCCCGATTTGCGGGCCATTAAACTGTTGGCGAAATTGCGTAATCGCAAGGACGATACGATCATGCTGGCCATCGTCGATGAACTGGCCAAAGACGGCCTTGAAGTCGTCGACCAGACCTTGTATTTGAAGGATCTCATGCCGGCCATCGGTGTCTTGTCGCGCCGCAAGCCGACGGAAGGGGAAGAAGACGATATCCGCTTCGGTTTCGTGACGGCTAAGGCCATGGGCGGTATGGATATCGGCCAGACCGTCGTCGTTAAGCATAAGGCCGTCATGGCTGTCGAAGCCATTGAAGGGACCGATGCCTGTATTCGCCGCGGCGGGGCTCTCGGCCGTGAAAAATCGGTTGTCGTCAAAGTGGCAAAACCCAACCAGGACCCTCGTTTCGATGTGCCGGCCGTCGGCAGGCAGACGATTTTGTCCATGATTGAAAGCAACTGCAATGTCCTTGCCATGGAAGCTGGACGGACCCTTTTTGTCGAACAAGATGAAGTCCTGCGCCTGGCGGACAGCCACGGCATCGTTATCTGTGCTGTTGATAAGAACTTTTGACGGGAGATCCTATGAAGATTATGTTTTCTGCCGGTGAAGCGTCCGGTGACCTCCACGGCGCCAATTTGGCACGAGCTTTGAAACAACTTGCGCCGGACATCGAACTGCTCGGTATGGGCGGTGAAAAGATGAGAGACGCCGGTGTCGATATCGTCTATGACATCGATAATTTGGGAGTCATCGGCATCGGTGAGATTATCCGCAAGATTCCTTTTTTCTTTCGCCTCCGTGATTTTCTAGTCGATACGATGAAGAAGGAAAAGCCCGACGTCCTCGTTTGCATCGACTATCCGGGCTTTAATATGCGCCTTATAAAGGCCGCCAAAGCTGCCGGAATTCCTGTCATTTATTATATTCTGCCGACCATTTGGGCCTGGCATAAGAGCCGGGGGAAGACGATTGCAAAATATACGGATTTGGCTATTTCCCTTTTCCCTTTTGAAGCCAAGCTCTATGAAGATATAGGGACGAATGTCCTCTATACGGGGCATCCCCTTTTAGACAGCGTCCATCCGAGCCTGAGCCGTCACGACGCTTTTTTGAAGTTTGGCCTTTCGGAAGAGAAGCGAACGATCCTTCTCATGCCCGGGAGCCGTGTCCAGGAAGTGACAAGCCTGCTGCCGTGTATGTTGGAAGCGGCGAAACAGATAGAGCGTGACTACGGAGACCTGCAATTTCTCATCCCGCGGGCTACGACCATCGATAGAGCCATGCTTGATGATATCATTGCCTCTTCCGGCATGACTGTCACTGTCGGAGAAGGCAATGTCTATGACATGATGAATATCAGTACCGCTGCGATTGCAGCTTCGGGGACGGCAACCCTTGAAACGGCCCTGATGGGGCTTCCGACCCTTCTCGTATATCGCGTCAATCGCCTGACCTATTGGCTTTCCAAGATTCTGGTACATATTGAAAGTATCGGCCTGCCCAACATCATCATGGGCCGCAGGGTGATTCCCGAGCTGTGGCAGGATGATGTGACGCCGGATAATATTGCTGACGTCGTCCTTCCTATGCTGGACGACGGACCGCGCCGGGCGAAGCTCTGTGAGGACCTTTCTGCCGTGCGCCGTACGATGGGGGAATCAGGAGCTGTGATGCGTACAGCCCAGGCTGTCTTAACTTTTGCAAGAGAAAGAGGTATTCATGAAGCAGTACAATAGTTGGCAAGGTTATAAACGATTATTAACTTTCATCAAACCCTATAAGACACGGCTCGTTTTCGCCGTCATCTGTATGGCTCTGTCCGGGGCGAGCAACGTCGTCGTTCCCTGGCTAATCAAGGACGTCATCGACAAGGTATTGGCCAATAAAGACATTTATACCTTGAACCTTATCGTCATCGGCATCTTGGTCCTGTTTTTACTGCGCGGCGTCTTTTACTTTGGCGAACGCTATCTCATGAGTTTCGTCGGCCAGAAAATCGTCAATGATATCCGCGAAAAACTGTACCGCCATTTGCAGACCCTGTCCCTGTCTTATTTTGATAAGCATAAGACGGGCAATATCATGAGCAACCTGACCAATGACGTCACGGCCCTTCAGACGGCCATTGCCGGCAACCTCATTTCTTTCGTTCAGGAAGCCGTCATCCTCGTCGGTTCTTTGGCATCGATGATTTTCCTCTATTGGAAGCTGACCCTCCTGACCCTGGTCATCGTGCCTCTCGTCGTTTTTACGATCAACTTCTTCGGCTCCCGCCTGCGCCGTGCCGGCCACGACGTACAGGGCAAGATGGCAGATATTACGTCTCTGCTTGAAGAAGCCATTTCCGGCATTCGCATCATTCGCTCCTTTAACCGCGAAGATTTTGAAATCCGGCGTTTCATGCTGCAAAACGACCGCAACTTCTGGGCCCTTATGAATACGACCCGGCTGACGTCTTTATTGACGCCGTTTATCCAGTTCTTTGCGGCCATTGCCGTAACCGGCATCATCTGGTATGGCGGCATGAGTGTCATCAACGGAGAAATGACGGCCGGTGCCTTGATTGCCTTCCTCATCTATGCCATTAACTTGGCGAATCCCGTTCGCCGCATCAGTGAAATCTACGGTGACATCCAAAAATCTCTGGCCGCTGCCGACCGCGTCTTTGAAACGATCGACACCGTGCCCGACGTCAAGGAAAAAGAAGGTGCTGTAACCCTGCCGCAAGTAAAAGGGGAAGTGACCTTCGATAACGTTTCCTTTGCCTATGATAAAGAACACCCGGCTTTGACTGACTTTAATCTCGAAGTCCGTCCGGGCGAAGTCGTTGCCCTCGTCGGTCCCAGCGGTGCCGGAAAATCGACGGTGGCCAACTTACTGCCTCGCTTTTATGACGTTACGGCAGGCCGCCTCTTGATTGACGGCATCGACGTCCGGGACGTCACCTTTGCCTCCCTGCGCCAGCAAATCGGCCTCGTGCCGCAGGAAACGATGCTTTTTAATGCCAGCGTTCGGGAAAACATCCTGTACGGTCGGCTCGATGCGACGGAAGACGAAATCGTCGCGGCCGCCAAAGCTGCCAATGCCCACGAATTCATTATGAGACTGCCCGGCGGCTATGACGCCCTCGTCGGTGACCGGGGCAACTCCTTGTCCGGCGGTCAGCGCCAGCGCATTGCTATTGCCCGGGCTATTCTCAAAAATCCCCGCATTCTCATCCTCGATGAAGCGACGTCCGCCCTCGATACGGAAAGCGAAAAAATTGTCCAGGCTGCCCTGGATCGACTCATGGAAGGCCGGACTGCCGTCGTCATTGCTCATCGTCTGAGCACGGTCCGCAACGCCGACAACATCGTCGTCATCGACCATGGTCACATCGTGGAAACGGGGACTCACGCCGAATTATTGGCCAAAGACGGCCTTTATGCACACCTCTACGCCGTTCAATTTAACGATAAGAAAGAAGCTTCAGAAGGTTGATAGCGATGAAGAATTTAAAATCCCATCCGATGTACTGGCTGTATAATATTCTCCTCCTCATTTATTGGGCGACTCTCATTCCCATGTTGATTTACCGCTTAATCCATGAAGAAGGTTTTTATCAGCGCATCAAACAGAGCATCGGCTTTTTGCCGGATGAATTAAAAGAAAAAATATCCAATCGCCATGCCATTTGGGTCCATGCCGCCTCGGTCGGTGAAATCGTAGCGGCCAGCCCCATTGTGCGTGAAATGCGAAAAAAACACCCCGATGAAGTCATCATCGTATCGGTCGTAACGGCGACGGGGTTCCGCATGGCCCATCAAATCATAAAAGGGGCCGACGGGATCCTCTACTTCCCTTTGGATTTGCCTTATTTGACCAACCGTATCCTGACCATCGTCAATCCGCAGGCTATCGTCTTAGTCGAAACGGAAATCTGGCCTAACTTTTTGCGCATTGCTGCTGACAAAAAGATTCCGGTCATGATGATGAACGGCCGTATCAGTCAGCGCAGTGCCGTTCGCTACCGCCTGATTACCTTTTTTACGCGCCGCGTCTTGTCGACGATTCGCATGTTCTGCATGCAGAGCTATATCGATGCCCAGTACATCATCGATATCGGCGCCGATCCCAATAAGGTCATCGTCACGGGCAACACCAAGTACGACCAGACTTATGGTATCGTAACGGAAGAAGAGAAGAAGCGCTTCCTTCATGAACTCGGCTTTTCTGAAGGCAGTCCCATCATGATTGCCGGCAGTACCCACCGCGGCGAAAACAGTCCGGTATATAAGGCCTTTGTGAAAATTCGCGACCATTTTCCCGATGCCAAATTGATTATTGCACCGCGCTATATTTACCAGGCCGACCTCATCGTCGATGAAGGCATTAAGCACGGCGTGACCATGGTCAAACGCAGTGACATGATGGCCGGAAAGGCCGTTCGCTCGGCCTATGACGGCGTCGTCCTCGATACCATCGGGGAACTGGGGCGGGTCTACAGCCTTGGCGATTTAATCTTCGTCGGCGGCAGTTTGGCCCATATTGGAGGCCATAATATCCTCGAACCGGCGGCGCACGGGAAACCGATCGTCGTCGGACCGAATATGTTTAACTTCGTTGAAATCTTCGAGCTCCTCAGTCGTCACGGTGCCTGTGTCATGGTGAATAACGAAGAGGAATTCGTCGACACTTGCCTCGACATCCTCGTCAATCCCGATCGGGCCGAAGCGATGAAGCGAAATTGTATTGCCGTCGTCCGGGAAAATCAAGGGGCGACTCGTAAGAATTTAGATAAACTGCAAGAAATGTTGGAATCGATTCAGACCGGGAGGTGAGCCTATGTCCTTGAGAACGGCAGGAACTGCTTACTTTCATTATTTGACAGGAAGCAAAGAACATCACTGGTGGGACTGGCCGGCTCTGCTCTTCCTTAGCGGCGCCTCTTGGATTTATCGAAAGGCCGTCATCATGAAGTACCGCTCCTTTGCCGACCACGAGGAGCGGCAGGAACGGCTCCCGGCTGTCGTCATCAGCTTGGGTAATATTACCGTCGGCGGGACGGGGAAGACGCCTATGGCCTGTATGCTGGCTAAAGAACTTTCTGCCCGGGGCTGGCGCGTAGCACTCCTCAACCGAGGCTATCACTCGAAACGGGAGAAGAGCGGCGCTTCGGTCATGTCCGATGGCCGCATGGTACTCCTTACGGCTGAAGAGGGGGGCGATGAAGCGAGTCTCATGGCCAGAAGCCTCATGGGCATTCCCGTCCTCGTCGGTCGGGACCGGGCTGTAAGCGGCCGCATGGCCGTTGAAAAATTCGATGCTCAGATACTCATCCTCGACGACGGCTTCCAGCACTGGCAGCTTTATCGCGACGTCGACATCGTCCTCATCGATGGAACCAATCCCTTTGGAAATGGCCATGTCCTGCCGCGAGGCATCCTGCGCGAACCGCTGGCGCATCTTTCTCGGGCCGACGTCTTTATCATTACCAAGGTTGACCAGGTATCACCGGAGACTGTGGCTCAGATTCAAGAGGACCTTCGGCGATACAATTCGTCGGCTCCCGTGGCCTTATCGGTCCACAAGCCCTCGGCCGTCCTTCCTTTTTTAAATTGGGATCAAGGCCTTCACCCGGAAGAGGCCATGCCGGCTGACCTTATGGCACAACCGGTGCTGGCCGTATCGGCCCTCGGCAATCCGGCCTCTTTTGAAGAGACCCTTCGCGGGGCCGGCTTCACCGTATCCGGCGTCCTTCGCTTTGAAGATCATCATCATTACGGACCTTCGGATATCCGGCGAATGGCCGACATGGCTGCCGAAAAGCAGTGTATTCTGGTGACGACAGAAAAAGATGCCGTGAAGCTTCCCGCCGATCTTGTAAAAGAATACGACCTTCCCTTGTACGTCTTGGCCATTACCCTTGATATCGTAGAAGGGCAAGAAAAAATAGATGCCGTCTTGCAATCTGTATTGGAGGATAAACTATGAATTTTGTATGCATCATTCCCTCGCGCTACGCTTCGACGCGCCTGCCGGGGAAGCCTTTATGTGATATTGCCGGCAAACCGATGGTACAGCGCGTGTATGAACAGGCGTCCAAGGCCTCGAAACTGACGGCTGTCGTCGTCGCTGTCGACAATCCTAAAGTTTATGACACTGTCGTTTCCTTTGGCGGTCATGCCGTCATGACCCGGGAAGACCATACCAATGGGACCGATCGCTTGGCCGAAGCCGTGGCTCACTTTCCCGATGCCGACGTCATCATTAACGTCCAAGGCGATGAACCGCTCATTGCGCCGGACGTCATCGATGATCTGTGCCGGGTTTTTGAAGAGGAGCCCGATCTTTCTATGGCTACCGTTGCAGCGCCTCTGACTGAAGAAGAATATCATGAACCGAGTGCCGTAAAGGTCGTCCTCAATCAGCGCGACGAAGCTATGTATTTTTCACGGTCCCTCATTCCGTATCCGCGGCATGCTTTTGAAGAGGGCGGCGTGGTACCATACAAACACATCGGGATTTATGCCTACCGCCGGGACTTTCTCTTGGCCTATGCCGCTATGGAACCGACCCCGGCAGAAAAAGTTGAGTCCCTCGAACAGTTGCGAGTTCTCGAAAATGGTTATAAGATAAAAGTGATAAAAACGCATCATCAATTCATTGGCATCGATACGCCGGATGATCTTGAACGCATCCGCCGTTATTTTGCTGAATCTGCTCATAAAGGGGAATAGACTATGGAAACAGTGAAACAAATTCATGTTGGCAATACGATCGTCGGCGGCAACGGCAGCCTCTTTGTCATGGCCGGTCCGTGTGTCATCGAAGATCCGGAACGGACGCTCAACATCGGCCGCAAGATGAAAGAAATTTGCGAACGACTGGGCCTGCCCTATATTTTTAAAGCCTCTTTTGACAAGGCCAATCGTTCGTCATATACGTCGTATCGCGGACCGGGCCTTACAGAAGGCCTGCGTATTTTAGGGGACATCAAAAAGGAACTTCAAGTTCCCGTCGTCAGTGACGTCCACGAAGTCCACCAGGTGGAAGCGGCCGCTGAAGTCCTGGATGTCATCCAGATTCCGGCCTTTCTCTGCCGGCAGACGGATCTGGTCGAAGCCGCTGCTGCAACGGGTAAATGCGTCAACGTAAAAAAAGGCCAGTTTTTGGCACCGGAAGACATGAAGAATGTCGTCGATAAGATTGTCCATTCGGGTAATGAAAATATCATGCTCACCGAACGAGGCGTCAGCCTGGGCTATCATAACCTGGTCGTCGACATGCGTTCCTTCCCGATTATGCGCAGCTTCGGCTATCCTGTCGTCTTTGATGCGACCCACAGCGTTCAGCTGCCGGGCGGTGCCGGTACCAAATCGTCCGGTCAGCGCCAGTTCATTGGTAATCTGTCCCGTGCTGCTGCCGGTTCCGGCATCGACGGCGTTTTCATGGAAGTTCATGACAACCCGGCCGAAGCGCTCAGCGACGGCCCGAATATGCTGTATTTGTCGCAGGTCGAAAAGGTCCTTCGCGATATGGTCGCCATTCGCGACATTGCCAAAAACAGCGTAAGTACGGAAATGTGAGGGGAGCCGATATGATGGATATTTTAGAAGAAGCAAGAGACGTGCTCCATCAGGAAGCACAGGGGATTGAAAAATTAATTCCGACATTGGATCAGAACTTCGTCAATGCCGTGAATCTTATCATGGAATCCCACGGTCGGGTCATTGTCACCGGCATGGGAAAATCAGGGCATATTGCCCGCAAAGTAGCGGCTACCTTGTCGAGTACGGGAACGCCGTCCATTTTTCTCCATCCGGCTGAAGGGATCCACGGTGACTTGGGCATGGTTACGGCCGACGATGTCGTCCTCGCTTTTTCAAACAGCGGGGAAACCATTGAAATCCTCAATACCCTGCCGTCGCTCAAACGCATTGGGGCGAAACTCATCGCCGTCGTCGGCAACCATAATTCGACCTTGGCTAAACATGCTGACATCATCCTCGATGCATCCGTTGAAAAAGAAGCCTGCCCCTTAGGACTGGCTCCGACGACGAGTACGACCGTCTCGTTGGCTCTTGGCGATGCCCTGGCAGTGGTTCTCCTTACACAGCACCACTTTACGAAAGAACAATTCGGTATCTTCCATCCCGGCGGTGCCCTTGGCAAAAAACTGCTGCTCACCGTCGATGATGTCATGCATAAAGGCGAGGACAACCCGGTCGTCAATGAAGACAGCAGCGTTCAGGACGCCCTGTTTCTCATGACCGAAAAAGGCCTCGGCGCCGTTTCCGTCATCGATGAAGGCGGCAAACTGATCGGTCTCGTCACCGACGGCGACGTCCGCCGCGGTCTGGAAACGGGCTCTAATTTCCTGCAGTGGCCCGTCGACGCCATGATGACCAAAAACCCGCGGGTGATCGTCAACCATAAACTGGCGACAGAAGCCCTGCACATCATGGAAAAGAATCAGCCGCGGCCGATTACGGTTCTGCCCGTCGTCGATGAAGATCAGAAGGTCGTCGGCATGGTCCACATTACAGATTTACTGCGGCAGGGAGTGGTCTGATGGGCTTTTTGACACACGTTAAAATGCTGGCCCTCGATGTCGACGGCGTCTTAACGGACGGCATTATTTATTACAGTCCGTCCGGCGATGCCATGAAAGGCTTTTCGGCTCGTGACGGCATGGGGATTTCCCTGGTCCGGGCAGCCGGCTTGAAGACGGCTTTGGTTACGGGTCGCCGTTCACCCATGGTTGAACAGCGTGCCAAGGATTTGCATATCGATTATGTCCTGCAGGATTGTTCTCATAAACTGCGGTCTATGCAGCAATTATGCAGTGAAATCGGTCTTTCTCTCGATGAAGTGGCTTACATGGGAGATGACCTGAATGACGTTGAACTCATTGCCAATGCCGGATTTGGTGCCGCCCCCCTCGATGCCTGTGAAGAAGCACGGAACTCGGCTGCTTTTGTGTCTGCCTATCCCGGCGGCCATGGGGCCCTCAGGGAGTTTGCCGAATATATTTTAAAAAGCCAACACGTTTGGGATGACGTCCTGCGCCGTTATCTGGGGGATTCGGCATTTACGTTGCGCCAATAAGAAAGGAGAGTCTGTACTGTGGGGAAGGAATGGCAGTACCACGTTGCTCGCGGATTTGGGAAATTTCTCTGTTGTCTTCCGTATCCGCTCATCATTTCTTTGGGCCGTACACTCGGTCCTTTCGTAGGAAAACTTATGAAAAAGCAGCGCGAACGCGGTATCTTCCAAATCCAGCGCGGTTTGGAATGCAGTCGGCCCGAAGCGGAAGCCATCATGACCGAAGTCTTTCGCAATCTGGGACAGTCGCTGATGGAAATTCTCTATACGCCGCGGTTGAATCCCGACAATATTCGCCAATACGTCACGCTCGACCATCCGGAACGACTCGATGAAGCGATGAAAGAAGATAAAGGGGTCATCGTTCTTACCGCGCATATGGGGAACTGGGAATGGCTCGGTGCCTTAGCCATGTATGGCTATCCGGCATCGACGATTGTCAAAAACCAGGCTAATAGTGCCGTTACCCGACTGCTCAATGAAAATCGGGAAGGCATGGGACTTGAAGTCTTTGCCCGAGGCGGTAATGAAATGATCATCGCCGCCCGTGCCCTGAAACGAAAGAAACTCCTCGGTTTTTTGGCCGACCAGGACGGCGGCTTTTACGGCGTGCCGCAACCCTTCTTGGGGAAGATGAGCTCGACGCCTAAGGGACCGGCCATGTTTGCCCAAAAATTTCACTCGCCCATCATTCCGGTCTTTACCATCCATGATGAAAACCACCGTACGCACCTGGCTATCGGAGAAATCATGCATTATGAAGACACGGGGGATAAGGAAGCCGATATTGCCCGCATGACCCGTAAGATGGCGGTTATTACGGAAAATTTCATCAAAGAACATCCGACCGAATGGCTGTGGTTCCAGCATCGCTGGAGTACGGAGCCGGAAGAGATCATTGCATTACAACAGAAACCGGAGGCGCATATCGATGATAGCCGAAAAGCTGAAAAAGAATAAGATTTCCCTGATTGCCGTCATCGCAGTCATCGGCTTTGCTGTCATGCTCTACGTCTTCATGAATCCCAACACGTCGGAGGATACGATGGTAAGTCCTGATAAGCTCGTCGAGTTCGATGGGTCGGAACTCGAAGAAAAACAGGATGGCAAACTGGTCTGGAGACTGACGGCGGATAAGATTCAAATCGATCCGGATACGCAGATCATGTATTTTACGAATCCGAAAGCACTGGTCGTCGCCGAAGACGGAACGCAGATGACCATTACCTCTGATAAAGGCATTGTCGACCGGGAAAAGCGTACCATTGAAATCAAGCAGCCGGTCAAGGCTGAAACCGATAAGGGCGATACGTTGCAGACTGAAGGCAGTGTGTATTATAATATGGATACGCGTATGATTAAAGGCGGCAAAGTCGTCATGGAGCGCCATGATAATACGACGCTGAAAGCAGATTCTTTTGAAACCGACAGCAGTCTGACCAAGGTCTTGCTGACCGGCCATGCGCAAGTGACAAGGGGAGAATAATTATGATAGAATTCTTGGGAAGAAAATTGGCAGCCGCTGCCCTTATCGGGTCCTTGATCCTTCCGTCTGCCGGGGTCATGGCCGCCGATAACAACGGCAATCCTGCCGTATCGGTTACGGCAGACAAGCTCGAATACAACGGTAAGACGCAGGTGGCAACGGCTACGGGCAACGTCGTCATCGTCCGCGACCAGGCGACCATGACCGGCAATAAAGGCGTCTACAACTTGAAGACGTCCGAAGCCGACATGGAAGGCAATGTTGCCGTACAGCAGCCGAATATGCAGCTCAATTCAGATAAAATGCATTCGACGAACCGCAACTATATCGTAGCCACGGGGAATGTCCACGGTGTCTATGAAGATAAAAAAGTTCGCGGCGATAAGGTAGAATACTACCTCGACAAGGATCACAGCATCGTCACCGGCAACGGCTATCTCGAAGCTCAGGGGTCGCAGATGTGGGCCGACCACATCGATGCCTGGTTTAAACAGATAAAGGCCGTCGGTACGGGCAATGTCCATATCGAATCGCCGGCGGACAACCTGGTGGCCTATGCCAATCAGGCTATCTACACCCAGACTCCGGGCCAAAATGACGGCGTCGTCCATCTCCGGGGCAACGTCAATGCGACCCAGAACGGCAATTCCTTAAATGGGGATAATGTCGATATTCAACTTGCCGATAATTCTGTTCAGACTCGCAGCCGCTCGACCATCGTCATCGTGCCGGGCAGTGAGTAAGGGGTATCCATGTTCATTCAGACCAAAGATCTCGTAAAATCGTATAAAGAAAGAAATGCCGTCGACGGTGTCAGCATTCGTGTCGACCAAGGAGAAATCGTAGGTCTCCTCGGGCCTAACGGGGCGGGGAAGACGACGACCTTCTACATGATTGTCGGCATCGAGCGGCCGACATCCGGCGAAATCACGATTGACGGAAACGATATTACTCAGCTTCCCATCCACCAACGGGCGGCCCACGGCATCGGCTATCTGCCTCAGGAAGCATCTATCTTCCGTAAGCTGACCGTAGAGGACAACCTCCTGGCCCTGCTGGAAACGACGAAGCTCAGCAAAAAACAGCAGCATGAAAAGGCGGAAGCCTTGATGGAAGAGTTTTCCATTACCCAGCTGCGGGACCGACTGGGCATCCAGCTCTCCGGCGGCGAACGGCGCCGCGTCGAAATCGCCCGCTGCCTGGTGACCGATCCGGCTTTCATTCTCCTCGACGAACCTTTTGCCGGCATCGACCCCTTAGCGGTCAACGATATCCAAGGCATTATCAGCCATTTGAAACGGCGCGGCATGGGCGTCCTCATTACCGACCATAATGTCCGGGAAACGCTCAGCATCGTCGATAAAGCCTATATTTTGAGTGACGGAAAAATCCTCCTCGAAGGCAGTCCGGACTTCATCGCCAATGACCCGGTCGCCAAGAAATTCTACTTAGGCGAAGAATTCAGGATGTAACAGGGAGTATGGAATGCGTATATTAGACAAGTATATATTAAAAGAATTTATCGGCCCCTTTCTGTTTGGCGTCTGCGCCTTTACGGCCGTTTTCATCGGCACAGGGACGCTGTACCGGATTGCCAACCTCATCAATCAGTACGGCGCTTCTCCTTGGGCGGCTTTTCGCGTCTTCGTGCTGGCCATACCCTCTATCATCGTCATCACCTTTCCCATGTCCGTCCTCTTAGGTTCGCTCATGGCCTTTGGCCGCCTTTCAAGTTCCAGTGAAATGATCGTCATGCGGGCCGGCGGTCAAAACTTCATCCGCCTGGCCATGCCGGTATTCGTCGCCGCCTTGTTTATTTCACTCAGTGCTACGGCCTTTAATGAATACGTCGTGCCCAAGGCCAATAACGCCTATAACCGGATTATTAACGACGAAATAAAGCACAACGTCGCGCCGAAGACACAGGATCATATTATCATCAAAAATACAGACGGCTCCGATATATCCAGCCTGATGTATGCCCGGCAGTACGATGCGGAATCAAGGCAATTGAAGGATATTACCGTCCAGGAATTTGAAAACGACCAGCTCAAGCGCGTCGAACAGGCTGACAGGGCCGACTGGAACGGACAGAAATGGATCATGCACGAAGGCACGATTTTTGACGTCTCGACGGATGAGCGGACGACGCGGTCCATGAAGTTCCAAAACCAGGCCCTTCCGGTGACGCAGAAGCCGGATAAAATTTCGGCCTCTCAGAAAAAACCGGATGAGTTGACCATTCGTGAACTGCGCGAACAGATAAAACTCCTCGACCAAAACTCTGTCGATACCAATAAGATGAAAGTCGAAATGTACAACCGCTTTGCCCTGCCCCTGGCCAGCCTCGTCTGTGCTGTCGTCGGTGCCCCATTGGGAATGCAGAAGCAGCGCGGAAGCTCTTCCATCGGCTTTGGCATCAGTGTCGTCGTCATCTTTATCTATTACTCGATCATGACCCTCGGCAATGCCCTGGGGAACGGCGGTAAGATACCGGCGTATATCGCCGCCTTTTTGCCCGATATCATCTGCGGTATCGCCGGTGTCATCTTAGTCTATAAGAAATCGAAGTAAGCAAAGGAACTGTCCGATAGGCAGTTCCTTTTTTTGAGATTCAATTATGAAATAGAGCCCGAAAATCAGAGTCTCGATTGTGACTGAAATACGATAGGACTTCGACCGTTTTGGGATAATGGGAGCCTTTCTGTTCCTTCACGCTTGCAGGAAGTCTCCTTTATAGTCTATAATATAATGAACTTAAATGATGAGAAAAGGTGGTGGCTTATGGAATACGGATGGGTTATGCTGGTCGTTTTAGCCGTTATGGGCGGCATTATTGCCTATCTTGGCGATAAAATCGGCTCTCGTGTAGGCAAACAAAAAATTAAATTATTCGGACTCAGGCCGAAGTACACGTCTATCTTAGTCACCATCCTGACCGGCATCAGTATCGCCGCCATTACCTTAGGCGTCATGTCCATCCTTTCCGAAAACGTCCGCATCGCTTTGTTCGGCATGCATCAGCTTCAGATGCAGAAAGCCCAGCTCGAAGCCCAGCGCAGCCAGCTTATGCAGCAGGCCGTAGAGCTTGGCAAGGAACTTGATGATAAGAACCAACTGATTGCGTCTAATGAAGAACTGTTAAAACAACAACAGGAACAGCTCGATGGGAAAAACGAAGAAATCCGTGCCACCCAAATGGACCTTCAGCAGGCTCAACTGGCTCGCGACGACAAGGCTCGTCAGCTGACGGTCATTCAGGTGGCTATGGATGAGGCGAAAAAGCAGCGTGACTCGGCCCTGGCCGACAGTGAAAAAGCGCGCCAGGACGTGGCTATGCTGGAAGAAACAAAGAATAAAATGATGGATACCATCGACGGCCTTGACAAGCGCATTAAGCTGCTCAACGCGACGATGACCAATATCCGTGAAGGTACGGTCGTATTCCGCGTCGGCGAAGTCCTTTCGAGCAACGTCCTTCGCGGCGGTCTTTCCATTGAACAGACGCGGGAAGAACTGAGTCGGGCTATGAGTCAGACCAACACGATGATTGGCCGCCATCTCGGCGTTTCTGATGAAAATACGATTTTGCTGTATATTTCTCCGGAAGAATTCAATGCCACCGTCGATGCGCTGCAAAAAGCCGGTAAATCGCAAAAATTGGTGCGGATCATCGCTGCCGGCAACATCATCCTCGGCGAGCCGGCCTTGGTTCATGTCGAAATGTATGATAACCAATTGATTTATCATCGCGGCGACGTCGTCTTTGAAGAAACGTTGACCGGTGATGATCTGTCGGGTAATACAGAACTGCAGGTCATGCGCTTCCTGCACAATGTAAACCAACAGGCCCAGACTAAGGGTCTCTTGCCGGATCCTTTGACGGGCAACGTCGGCGCTTTGACGGCCTCGGAAATGTTCGACACTATCAATCGCATTCGGAGCCATGCCGGGACCGCTGTCGTCCTCAAAGCTGTGGCGGAAACCGACACCTATACGGCAGGACCGCTGCAGATTGACATCCGCGTCGAAGCCGGTAAGTAAGGGAGGAAGACCATGATTTTTGCTATTGACCCGGGCTCAGAAAAGACGGGGACTGCCGTTGTGAATGATGACGGCAGCCTGGTCACCAAGGCCATCGTGCCGACGCCGGACCTTCTTTCTTATATCGAAGAGATCTATGGGACCTATCCCTTTTCCCATATCGTCATGGGGGACGGGACGAACCATAAGCATCTGCAGCCGTTGGTTGAGCAGTGGATTGCCGGCAGCAGCTATGCCGTCACGTTTTCACTTATCGATGAAAAATTTACGACCGTTGAAGGGCGTAATCTCTATTTTAAGTACACACCGCGCAAGGGGTGGCGGCGTTTTGTCCCCTTGTCGCTTCAATATCCGCCGGAACCGGTCGACGATTTTGTCGCCTGGATCATCGGTCGCCGCTATGTAGCTAAAAAACAGGGAGGTAATCTATGAAATATTTCTTACGCGCCTTGGGACTTGCCTTTGGGGCCTTCATCTATACGCTCGGTCTCGATGTATTCCTCGTACCGAACCACGTCATTGACGGCGGTGTCGTCGGCATTGCCCTTATGGCAGCTGAGCTTACGGGCGTCAGCTTCAGTATTTTCATCATCGTCTTGAACATTCCCTTTTTCATATTCGGGTATAAAAAAATCGGTGCCTTTTTTACCGTGTCATCGCTCTTTTCGATTCTTTGTTTGTCCGTATGGAGCGATTTCCTCCACTATCCGCCGGTCACGTCGGACCCTTTTCTGTCGACCATTTACGGCGGCATCATCATCGGTCTCGGTGTCGGCCTCATCATTCGCTGGGGCGGGTCCCTTGACGGCACGGAAGTCCTGGCCATCATCGCCGATCGTCAGATGCCTTTTTCTGTCGGCGAAATCATTATGTTCTTCAACCTCTTCATTTTAGGCAGCTCAGGCTTTGTCTTTTCTTGGGACAGTGCCATGTATTCCCTTGTCGCCTACTTCATTGCCTATAAGATGATCGACGTCGTTACGACCGGTCTCGACGAAATGAAGGGGATGCTCATCGTAACGGGAAAACACGACGCCGTCGCCCAGTGCCTTACCCAGGACATGGGCCGCGCCGTAACCCTCATCAACGGTGAAGGGGCTTATAAACGGGAAAAGACGATGATCTTGTACTGCGTCGTATCGCGTCTGGAAATTACTAAGATTCGCGACGCCATTACGACCATCGATCCGGCCGCCTTCGTCTCGGTCTTCGATATCAGTGAGGCTCACGGAGGGCTTTTCAAACGGAGAAAGAGCCACGGTTAAGGGTGAAAAAAAGCTTGACATTATTGGCGAATCTGCTGTATTGACATAATTTGCATATTTGCTATTATATAAAATAATTGGGTTATCGACATAACCTGACATGATGCAAACAATGAACGCTATCGGGAGGTATACAATGGCACAGTTAAATTTTAACATCGAAGATATCTGCGGCACCTTGTCTGAAAATAAGGACGGATGGCGCAAAGAATTGACCTATATCAGCTGGAACAATCGGGCTCCTAAGTTTGACCTGCGCTCGTGGGATCCGGATTACCAGGCCATGACCAAAGGGATTACTATGACCAAAGAAGAGTTAGAAAAACTGCGTGACGTATTGAACGAAATGGATTTCGATAAATACTAAGGAGTGAGGAGTATGCTTTCGGCAATTCAACGAGAATGAATGGGGTGAAAGCATACTTTTTTTATTTTCCTTGCCAAAATCGTCAAAACATTATATAATCTCTAGTTGTATGTGCTAATAGTACTTGGTAATAATTTCAAGGGTGAATGACATGGTCCGTATAGCAAGAGATAAGCGACATGCTTTGTTACAGAAGCGAATTGAAGATAATCCTTTTATAAATGACGAAGAATTAGCTGAAGAACTTTCCGTCAGTGTAGCTACAATCCGCTTGGACCGCATGGCCTTGGGGATCCCTGAAATGCGTATCCGCATCCGTCAAAAGGCGGAGGCTGCGCAGCCCAAACTGCGAAATGCGACCGTCGTCGGCGAACTCGTAGACTGCATCATCGGAAAGAATGCCATTTCGATTATGACGGCTACGGATGATATGGTCGACGAAGCCCATATCGTACGCTCCCAATGCCTGTATGCCCAGGCCAGCTCCCTGGCACGGACCGTATTAAACCTTCCGGTCTGTATCACGGCAGTGGCCAATGTAAAATATAAACAACCCGTTACCGTAGGCGATAAACTGATTGCAAAAGCTGACGTCATCCGCCAGCGCGACCAGAAATACTACGTATGGGTTACGATTCGGAAGATGAGAAAAGAAGTGTTCCGGGCGAAATTTATTATAGAATCTTTGGAATAATGGAGCGGTAGTATCATGAAAATAGCAGTAGATGCGATGGGCGGCGATTATGCACCGGAAGAAATTGTCCTCGGTGCCATCGAAGCCGTCAAAGCATATGATTACGATGTCGTCCTGGTCGGTGATGAAACGAAGATACGCCAGGTATTGACGACGCATGGGGCAAAAGAAAATGAACGCCTGTCGATCGTCCATGCCAGTGAAGTCATCGAAATGGGCGAGCATCCGGCTCAGGCCATTCGCCGCAAGAAAGACGCATCCATCGTCGTTGCTGCCCGCTTGGTAAAGGACGGCGCATGTGATGCTGTCGTTGCAGCCGGCAGCACCGGGGCTGCGGTAACGGCTGCCCTTTTCGAACTGGGCCGCATAAAGGGAATTGAAAGACCCTGCATCGCTACGCCGATTCCTTCGAAAAAGGGGATTACTGTCCTCCTCGATTCCGGGGCCAATGCCAGCAGCAAGCCGAAGCATTTGGTCGAAGGCGCCATTATGGGCTGCCATTACGCCAAATATATCCTCGGCATCGAAAAGCCGGCTGTAGGCCTCTTGAACATCGGTGAAGAAGCGTCGAAGGGGAATGAGTTGTGTCAAAAGACACATCCCATGTTGGAAAATTTGAAAACCATTACTTTCTATGGTAACGTAGAAGGCAGAGATATACCGAAAGGAACGGTCGACGTCGTCGTCTGCGACGGATTCGTCGGCAATGTCATCCTGAAATTTGGGGAAGGCATGGCCATGTTCATCATCCGTCTCGTCCGCGACACGATCAAACAGAGCGGCTTCATCGCTAAATTAGGGGCCCTGGCCATCTATCCGGCCTTGAAATCGCTCAAGAAGAGACTGGACTTTACCGAATACGGCGGAGCACCCTTATTGGGTGTCAACGGCAGCTTCATTATCTGCCACGGCAGCTCTAAAGCGAAGGCCATCAAAAATGCCGTCCGCGTGGCCGGCGAAATTGCAGAGCAAGACGTCATCGGCCATATTCGAAAAAGTATAGAGGAAGAAGAGGTAGAACAGTATGATAGTGAAAGCTAACGCAGCCGGCGTGCTGGGGACGGGCCATTATGTACCCGATAGAGTCGTTACCAATACCGAATTGGAAAAGTATGTCGATACATCGGATGAATGGATTCAGAGCCGTACGGGTATCAAAACGCGGCACTTTGCCGAAGACGGAATGAATACGTCGGACATGTGCACCATCGCGGCCAAACAGGCCCTGGAAATGGCCAATCTGTCTGCTGAAGACCTGGATATGATTATCGTCTGCACCTTGACGCCGGACATGACGATTCCGTCGACAGCCTGCATTGTACAGGATAATATCGGTGCCAAGAATGCAGCGGTCTTTGACTTGTACGCTGCCTGCTCGGGCTTTGCCTATGGCGCCATTACGGCGTCACAGTACATCGAAACGGGCATGTACCGCCACGTCTTGGTCATCGGGGCTGAAATCCTCAGCCGTTTCCTCGATATGACCGACCGTAACACGTGCGTCCTTTTCGGCGATGGAGCCGGGGCCGCTGTATTCGGTCCCGTCCCGCAGGGCTACGGCATCCTCGGTGCCGACATGGGTGCTGACGGAAGCGGCGGTAAATACCTGAGCATCCCGTCCAGCGGCGTCGCTATTTTGCCGACGGACGAAGCGCGGGCAAAACACTTGACCTACGTTAAGATGGACGGTAAGGAAGTCTATAAATTTGCCGTTAAAGTTATGGGACGGACGGCGGAAAAAGCCTTGGAACGAGCCGGTCTCAGTTATGAAGACATCGACCTCATGGTTCCTCATCAGGCCAATACCCGCATCATCCAATCGGCAGCCAAACGGCTCCACCTTCCCATGGAAAAAGTCTTTGTAAACATTGATAAATACGCCAACACGTCGGGAGCATCCATTCCCATTGCCCTCGATGAAGCCTTACGTCAAGGCCGTATGAAGCGCGATGATATCGTCGTTTTGGCCGGATTTGGTGCCGGATTGACGTGGGCCGGCTTAGTTATGAAGTGGTATTGATTTTTTGCGAGAGGTGTGATTGATGATGAAGAAAGCCTTTGTTTTTCCCGGCCAGGGCGCCCAAAAAGTGGGGATGGTCAAGGATTTATACGATGCCTACCCGATTGTAAAACAGCTCTTTGAAGAAGCTGATGACGCATTGGGGTTCTCTCTGACGAAACTTTGCTTTGAAGGTCCTGACGAAGAACTGATGAAGACCTATAATACACAGCCGGCCATCCTTACGGCCAGCACGGCCTGCTGCCGTGTATTGGCTCAGGAAGGCCTTCTGCCTGACATCGCAGCCGGTCACAGCCTCGGTGAATATTCGGCCCTCGTTGCTGCCGGTTCCCTGACCTTTGCCGATGCCGTTCGGACCGTTCGCCTTCGCGGTCAGTTCATGCAGGAAGCCGTACCCCTTGGCGAAGGCGGCATGGCAGCCATCCTCGGTTTAGCGGAAGATAAAATCAAGGAAATCTGCGCCGATATTTCTAAAGATGGCGGCGTCGTTCAGGCAGTCAACTTCAACTGCCCCGGCCAGATCGTCATTGCCGGCAGCACCAAAGCTGTTGAAGAAGCGGCCAATCGCATGAAGGATGCCGGTGCTAAACGGGCCGTTCTCCTTCACGTCAGCGCTCCCTTCCACAGCACGCTCATGGAACCGGCAGCGAAACGCCTGGCCGAAGTCCTCGACGATATTACGATTTCCGATGCCAAGATTCCCGTCGTTGCCAATGTCAACGGCCAAATTGAAACGGCTGCAGCCGATATTAAAGCGTCGCTCATCAAGCAGGCGGCAAGTCCCGTCCTTTGGATCGACTGCACTAAAACCATGCTCGATTTCGGTGCTGAAAACTTCGTAGAAGTCGGCCCGGGTAAAACACTCTGCGGTTTTAACCGGAAAATTGACCGTAAAATCCACAGCGAAAATGTAGAAGATATTCCTTCCTTACAGAAAACGCTTGAATTTTTCCAGGAGGTTCGATAAAATGCAGTTAACAGGAAAAACAGCCATCGTTACCGGCGGCTCCCGCGGCATCGGTCGTGCGGCAGCTTTGACACTTGCTGAAGCCGGTGCCGACGTCGCTGTCATCTATGCCGGCAATACCGCCGCTGCTGAAGAAACGGTCCGCCTTATCGAAGAAAAAGGGCGTAAGGGCCTTGCCATCCAGTGCGATGTGGCCGATGAAGCCGCCGTTACGGCCATGGTCAAAGACGTCAAGAAGGAATTGGGACGTATCGACATATTAGTGAATAATGCAGGCATCACTCGCGACGGCCTGCTCATGATTATGAAAGAAGCAGACTGGCAGGCTGTGCTTGACACCAATCTTACCGGCGCTTTTCACTGCACCAAAGCCGTTACCCGGCTGATGATGAAGCAGCGCAGCGGTTCGATTATCAACATCACGTCTGTCGTCGGTGAAACGGGCAATGCCGGCCAGGCTAACTATGCTGCGGCGAAAGCAGGCCTCATCGGTTTCACCAAATCGGTTGCCAAAGAACTGGCTTCGCGAAACATCCGCTGCAATGCCATTGCTCCGGGATGCATCGAAACGGATATGACGGCTGTCCTCGGCGAGGACACTGTCGATGCCATGATTAAAACGATTCCCATGGGCCGCGTGGCTCAGCCGGAAGAAGTGGCAAAAGCCGTGTTGTTCCTTGCATCGGATGATGCCAGTTATATTACCGGCCAGACCCTCAATGTAGACGGCGGCATGGTAATGTAAACAATCATACTCCACTGAAAGGGGGTGAATGGACATGAGCGAAGAAAATACTTTTGAAAAAGTAAAGAGCATTGTTGTTGAACAGTTAGGCGTTGACGAAAAAGAAGTCAAAATGGACGCTGCTTACATCGATGATTTAGGCGCTGATTCCTTGGACATCGTAGAACTGATCATGGCTTTCGAAGAAGAATTCAATATCGAAATCCCTGACGATGTTGCTGAAAAAATCAAAACTGTCAAAGATACAGTTGATTACATTGAAAAGGAAAAGAAAGCATAAGTTTGCAATAAGAGCCTGAAGGGGGAGGCATATGTGTCTTCCCCTCCTGGTATCTTGAATGGAGGAAAACAGAGTGAAGCTGCCAGAATTAAGAATAGGTAAGCTTGTAGCAAAGGTGCCAATTATTCAAGGTGGTATGGCAATCCGTTTGTCCACAGCCCGTTTGGCGGCAGCAGTAGCCAATGAAGGCGGTATCGGCCTTATTGCGGCATCTGGCATGCCTTTTGACGAATTGCGACATGAAATTAAGTTAGCCAGAAAGTTATCTCCTCGTGGAATTATAGGTATAAATGTCATGGTGGCAGCCCGCGAATTTAAGGGCTTGGTTACTACGGCAATTGAAGAAGGAATCGATCTGGTTGTGGCAGGCGCAGGTTTTTCCCGAGATATGTTTGCTTGGGGAAAGGATTCGGGCACGCCTATTGTCCCTATTGTGTCTTCTGCCAAACTAGCTAAAATATCCCAATCCCTGGGTGCTTCGGCCGTCGTTGTCGAAGGTGCAGAAGCAGGCGGGCATTTGGGAACGAATCGCTCGAGCCGCGTCATCGTACCGGAAGTACGGGCCGCTGTTGACATTCCTGTCATCGGCGCCGGCGGCGTCCTGCATGGAAGCGATATTGCAGAAATGCTCCGTCTCGGAGCCAACGGCGTCCAAATGGGCAGCCGATTTGCAGCCAGTGTCGAATCAAACGGCGCTGACGCTTTAAAAGAAGTCTACCTCCGGGCCAATAAACCGGAAGATTTTATCCTCGTACACAGCCCTGTCGGCCTTCCCGGTCAAGCTATCCGTACGCCGTTCTCGGAACGAATCCTTTTGGGTACGGCACCGAAGCCGGAAACGTGTGATTTCTGTCTGAAAAAGTGCAGTCATAAATACTGTATTATCCGGGCATTGACGCGGGCCCAGCAAGGGGACGTTGAAACAGGCCTGGTATTTTCCGGCAAACGAATGATGGAAATTCATGACATCCTGCCGGTCAAGGATATATTTGCAAATATCAAGCGGGAAATGGAAGAGATTCCCGAGTGATAAGTGCGTTACATTTTATAATGAGGTGAAAACTTTGGAAAAACGCGTAGTAATTACAGGGTTAGGGGTTATTTCTCCCGTCGGCATCGGTAAAGATGCTTTTTGGAAGGCCCTGCTCAACGGCGAAAGCGGCATCGGCCCCATTACCCACTTTGACGCAGCGGAATATACGACTCGCATTGCCGGCGAAGTCAAGGATTTTGATCCTGCCGATTTCGGTATCGACCGGAAAGAAGCCCGTCACATGGACTCGTCCACGCAGTATTCAGTAGCCGCTGCAAAATTGGCCTTAGATGATTCGAAAATCAACTTAGACGAAGAAGACCGCGACCGTATCGGTACGATTATCGGCACCGGTATCGGCGGCATGGAAACGCTGCATAACTTATATAAAGGCCTCTTTTCGAAGGGCCCGTCCCGGGTCAATCCCTTTGTCGTACCGAAGATGATTGCCAACATGGCCTCCGGCCAGGTATCCATTTTCTTCGGCCTTCAAGGCCACTGCGCCAGTGTCGTTACGGCCTGCGCAACGGGGACCAACTCCATTGGCGATGCCTACCGCATGATTCAGCGGGGCGAACTCGATGCAGCCTTGGCAGGCGGTACGGAAGCTGCCGTTTCTCCGGGAGCAGTTGCCGGCTTTGCGGCGATGAAGGCCCTCAGCACGCGCAATGACGATCCGACTCATGCTTCGCGTCCTTTCGATAAAGACCGTGACGGCTTCGTCATGGGCGAAGGCGCCGGCATCGTCGTTCTCGAAGAACTGGAACATGCTAAAAAACGCGGTGCTCACATCTACTGTGAAATCGGCGGCTACGGCAGCAATGCCGATGCTTACCACATCACGGCACCGGCACCGGAAGGCCTTCAGCAGTCCAAGTGCATGGCCCTGGCTGTCAAAGACGCCGGCCTCAAACCGGAAGACGTCGACTACGTCAATGCCCACGGCACATCCACTCACCTCAATGACTTTAATGAATCCGTCGCCGTTGCCCGTGTCTTTGGCGACCATACCAAAGATATGCTCATGAGCTCGACGAAGTCCATGACCGGCCATCTCCTCGGTGCCGCCGGCGCCGTCGAAGCGATTGCCTGCGCCATGACGATTGAAACCGGCAAGGTCCATCCGACGATCAACCTTGTTGAACCGGAAGAGGAACTGAAAGCTTTTGGCATCAACTATGTTCCGAATAAAGCCGTTGACGCCGACGTCACCGTTGCCATCTCCAACTCCTTTGGTTTTGGCGGTCACAACGCGACGCTGCTGTTCAAAAAATATGCTGAATAAAGAAGAAGACTGACCTGATGGATACGACTCGTAAAGAACAGTTAGAACAGTTCATACAGGTCTTGGGCCTTGGAGAGTTCCATAATTTCCTTATTTTGGACCAGGCCCTGACCCATTCTTCCTATGCCAATGAAAATAAAGCCAATTACGGCTACTACAATGAACGCCTTGAGTTTTTAGGCGATGCCATTTTAGACTTGGTCGTAGGGGAATACTTGTTTCTCCACTATCCGCATATGCCCGAAGGGCAGCTATCAAAGGCCAGAGCCAGTGTCGTCAGTGAAAGCCCCCTGGCTTCGGTGTGCATGAAGTTCCATATGGGTGACTATCTCCTCCTGGGGAAGGGGGAACTTGCAACCGGCGGCCGCACGCGTCCCAGTATGCTGGCCGATGCCTTTGAAGCCGTTGTCGGTGCCATCTATATCGACAGCTCTTACGAAGAGGCGCGGAAATTCATCCTTCACCAATTAAAGGACTATTTGGACCTCGTCGACAGTGGTCATTATGAAAAAGACTACAAGACGATTTTCCAAGAGTACGTACAGCAAGACGGTCCGCAGCATATCGAGTATCGCCTTTGCCGGACAGAAGGACCGGACCATGATAAAACTTTTTACATGGAAATTCTGGTCAATGGCAAGGTGCTCGGTGAAGGATCGGGAAAATCAAAAAAATATGCCGAACAACACGCGGCGCACGAAGCGCTCATGCGGTTAAAAGGCAAGTAGACGGGGAGCTGCCTGAGCAGCTCCTCTTTCGCAATTTATACACTTTATGACCATGAAAACTTCTATCATCCCTATTTTTATCCCCCATATCGGCTGTCCCCATCGCTGTGTCTTCTGTAATCAGTGGCAGATTACGGGCCATCATGGCCTGCCTTCGGCAGGTGCCATACGAGAGCTTATTCAAGGCTATACGGCCTCAGCCGGTGAAGGGCGTCACTGGGAAGTGGCCTTTTACGGCGGCAGCTTTACGGCCATTCCCATGGAGATGCAAAAAAAATTGCTCCGGCCGGCTTATGAAGCTCTCGAAAAAGGCCTTATTCAGGGCCTTCGCTGTTCGACGCGGCCGGACTGCATCAGTGAAGATATTTTAACGAATTTAAAAAACTACGGACTGACCTGTGTAGAACTCGGCGTCCAATCGATGGACGACCGGGTGCTGCAGGAGGCCCAGCGAGGTCATACGGCAGCAGACGTCGTCGCGGCGACGGCCTTGCTGCGGCAATATGGCTTTACCGTCGGTCATCAGCTCATGCCGGGCCTTCCCGGGGAAGATTGGGACAGCCTGTGCCGAACGACGAAGGCGATTTGCCGTCTCCAGCCCGATATAGCCCGCATTTATCCCGTCGCCGTCCTAAAGGGGACGGAACTGGCCACGATGTATGAAGAAGGGCGATATAAGCCGCTTACCATCGATGAAGGTGTACGGCGGGCGGCTTATATGAAGCAGCACTTTCTGGAACGAGGAATCTCGTGTATACGAACGGGACTTCAGGCCACCGAAGACCTTGATGACGCATCGCAGGTCATGGCCGGGGCTTACACGCCGGCTATGGGTGAGCTCGTCGACACCTATCGCTACCGAAAGCAGCTCCTGTCCTTTTTAAGAACCCTGCCAACGGATGAGGCCGTTACTATTTCTTATCATCGCCGCGAAACGTCGCGCGTTCGAGGTTACCGCAGCCTTACCGTCAGGACCGCTCGTTGGAGTCTTCCATTGGCCCTGTCGTGGCGGGAAGGGGACGTCCCCCTCGGTCACGTCTACGTCTTTCAAGGACAGACGGCCTATGACCTAGATATGAATAGCCATGCCGGTCCTACTATGATATAATAAAATAGTACGTATGATTTTAAAATAAACACATTGCAATAGATATACTATGGAGGAAAGAGAATGGCAAGAGTAAAAATAACGGAAACGGTTCTGCGCGACGGCCATCAGTCCATTGCAGCGACTCGCATGCGCCTTCGCCAGATGCTTCCTGTACTGGAAGCGATAGATGAATTAGGCTACAATGCTCTCGAATGTT
Source organism: Megasphaera massiliensis (assembly GCF_036305205.1). Taxonomy (NCBI): domain Bacteria; kingdom Bacillati; phylum Bacillota; class Negativicutes; order Veillonellales; family Veillonellaceae; genus Megasphaera; species Megasphaera massiliensis. Next base: position 144,375 of record NZ_JAXIXE010000014.1, on the reverse strand, counting down.
GGGGCGGAGCTACTTTTGATACGTGTATGCGCTTCCTCGATGAAGACCCGTGGGAACGCCTGCGGACGATTAAGCAGCACGTCAAAAAGACGCCTCTCCAGATGCTGCTTCGCGGTCAAAATATCTTGGGCTATCGGCACTATGCCGACGACGTCGTCTATGAATTTGTCAACCGTGCCGTCGACAACGGCATCGACATCATCCGCGTTTTTGATGCCTTAAACGATCCGCGCAACATGGAAGCGGCCATCAAAGCGGCGAAAGACACGAAATCAGTCCACGTCCAGGGGGCTCTGGTCTACACCATCAGCCCGATTCACACCATGGAATCCTTCACCAAAGTCGGTCAGGAACTGCAGGATATGGGCGTCGATTCCGTCTGTATCAAGGACATGTCGGGTCTCCTGTCGCCTTATGACGCGTATAACCTCATCCGCATGCTGAAGCGGCATCTGACCGTTCCCATTGAACTGCACACGCACTGTACCTGCGGTCTTGGTGAAATGACCTACATGAAGGCCATTGAAGCCGGCGTCGACATCATCGATACCGCTTTGTCACCCTTTGGTGAAATCACCAGCCAGCCGGCGACGGAATCGATGGTCATGGCCTTAAATGGCAGTATTTACGACACGGGCATCGACGTCGACCGCCTGTGGCCTATTGTCAATCACTTTAAGAATGTCCGCAAGGAACTGGCCGATGAATTTAAACTGACCATGCCCAGTCAGATCAACCCGGCTGTCCGCAAATATCAAATTCCCGGCGGCATGCTGACCAACCTCTATAACCAGCTTAAAGCCCAAGGAGCCGAAGACCGCTTCGACGAAGTCCTGGCTGAAATGCCGAATGTCCGCCGTGACCTCGGTTATCCGCCTCTGGTTACGCCGACCAGTCAGATCACCGGTTCAGCAGCTGCCTTAAACGTCCTCTACGGCCGTTATAAAATCGTAACCAATGAAGTGCGCGATATCGTTCGCGGCAAATATGGCCGTGTACCCGGCAAGATCGATGAAGCATTCCGGAAGATGTGCATTGGCGACGAACCGGTCATTACCCATCGTCCGGCCGATGACTTGGCTCCGGAATTGGAAGCAGCTAAGAAGTCCCTGGCTAACGAAGGCTTCCCCAATGCCAGCATGGAAGACGTCCTGAGTTATACCTTGTTCCCGGAAGTGGCCTTGCCCTTTTTCCTGAAACGGGACGGACGACAGTAAAATAATATACCCATAGAAACTTCCTTATATAGTGGCGATGTCTTTTACAGCAGCTGCCTCGGATGGACGTGAGTACAGTTGCTCACGTCCTTTTTTGTCCTTTGAAAGACCTGAGTTATTACAAAAAGTTTTTATGTTTGCCTTGATTTTTCAGGCAATTCATGATATCTTTTATTTATAATGATAGTGATTTTCATTTAAAAGGAGGTTCATACTTATGTCATTAATCAACAAGGAAGTCAGTGATTTTACGGCCAAGGCCTACCATGATAACGGATTCATCACCGTTACCAAGGAAGACCTCTTGGGAAAATGGAGCGTATTCTTTTTTTATCCCGCTGATTTCACCTTTGTGTGCCCGACAGAATTAGCCGACCTCGAAAGCTTTTATGAAGAGTTCAAAAAAATAGGCTGCGAAATCTATTCTGTTTCCTGCGATACGGAATTTGTACACAAAGCCTGGCATGATCACTCGCCGCTCATCAAGGATATTACGTATCCCATGTTGGCCGATCCGACCCATGCCCTGGCTCGTGATTTTGAAGTCCTCATCGAAGACGCCGGCGTCGCTGAACGGGGAACCTTCATCATCAATCCGGAAGGCCAGATTGTCTCTTATGAAGTCAATGCCGGCAATGTAGGCAGAAATGCTGAAGAACTGCTGCGCAAGGTACAGGCTTGCCAGTTCGTCCGTGAACACGGAGACGAAGTGTGCCCGGCTCGGTGGACACCCGGCGCTAAGACCTTGAAACCGGGCATCGATTTGGTAGGGACCTTATAAGCGGCTTTTCAAACCTCGTACTATCTTGTATCATTATCCTTATGAAGATCAATCGTCTTCATAAGGATAATTTTTTTACCAAAAATAGAGAAGGGAGGCCCTCTGATGCCGGTCAATTCTTTTGAAACCTATCCCATGTCCTGGAGGCCATCCCGTCGAGAGATAGAATGCAGGGCCCAGCCTTTTTATAAGGCATTGGCGGCGCAACTTATGGCTGATATCGAGAATGGTAAGATTTTGCCGGGAACGAAATTGCCGCCTCAACGGGAACTGGCTGATTTTCTCGATGTCAATGTCAGTACTGTATCTAAGGCTTTCCGATACTGTTCCAATGGAGGTTTTCTTACCAGCGTCGTCGGCAGGGGTACCTTCGTTGCCTATGATGCCGGGATGAACGTATCCGTCGCACCGGACCGGACGTCCCTCATCGAGATGGGGTCCATGATGCCCGAGCGTTTGGCCGGCGATGCGGTGGCGGCTTTAGTAGCCGAAATGATGGAAGATCCGAGCCGCGAAGTTTTTTTCCAATACGCCTATGGGACTGACGGATTTTATCAGGAAGCGGCTCGTCGCCTGTTGGAAGATGTCGGTGTCGTACCGGAAGGACCGGTCTTATTTGCCAGCGGCGGTCAGAATGCCTTGGCAGCCGTCCTTTCAACCTTCTTTCGCCCCGGTGACCGCATCGGTGTCGATCCTCTGGTCTACCCGGGACTCAAAAGTGCGGCAAAACTATTTGGTATCCGCCTCGTTCCCGTCGGGCAGCAGGAGGGAGAAATGAGTGAAGACGGCCTTTCCTATGCCTTAAAGAATCATCATATCAAGGGTTTTTACGTGACGCCGGACTTTCAGAATCCGACGACCCGTACCCTGTCTGAAGCGGGACGAAAAAGGCTGGCTGCCTTTGCCCAAAGGCACGGCCTCTTCATCATCGAAGACGCCATTGCCGCCTTGTTTACGGAAAAGCCGATGCCTTCGATCAAGACCCTGGCGCCGGAACAGACGGTCTATATTTTTAGCCTGTCCAAGGCGATTCTGCCGGCTTTGCGGTTGGCCTATGTCGTGCCGCCCAGAAGGCTTGAAGAGCAGCTTTCTTCGGCCTTATACACGTTGAATCTTTCTCAGTCGGCCCTCCTCATGGAACTGGCTGCCCGCCTCGTCGTATCGGGAAAGTGCGGCGCCTTGATGGCTCTTCGACGCCAAAGCCTGCGGGAACGCAATGAGCTCGCTGATCGGATCTTACGCGGCTGGCCCTTAGCCGGTGGGGCCGAGGCCCTCTGCCGCTGGCTGACCCTGCCTGAGGGACTGACCGGTCAAGTCTTTGAAGCACTTTGCCGTGACCAAGGCGTACGCCTTTTAGGGGCGGAACACTTTGCTGTCGGTACCGATGTTCCCGTCAACGGCGCCAGACTTGCTATTGGGGCGCCGTATGATAAGGCGTCTTTAGAAAAAGGGCTCCATATCATAAAGAAGGTCTTAGATTCCTATCGAACATAATCGTGGGGCATACAATTATGTTATGGTGTGCCTTTTTTTCCTATGCTATCATGAAGGCAGGAAAAGAGATTTTTGGAGGAGGGATTCTTATGAAATGTTACGTCGTCGATGCTTTTACCAAAGAAATTTTTAAAGGCAATCCGGCTGCTGTCTGCGTTTTGGATGCTTGGCTGCCCGATGAATTGATGCAGGCCATTGCCATGGAAAACAACCTGTCAGAAACGGCTTTCACCGTAAAAGAAGGGGACGCCTATCGCCTTCGCTGGTTCACGCCGGGTGGTGAAATAGACCTCTGCGGCCATGCGACCTTGGGAACGAGCTTTGTCCTGGCTAACTTCGTCGAGCCAAAGGTCAATCGCTTCGTCTTCCATACCCTGAGCGGGGATTTGGTCGTTACCCGTAACGGGGACCTGTTTTCCATGGATTTTCCGGCCTACGATATGGTACCGACGCCGGTCACCGATGCCATGACCGACGCTCTCGGCATAAGGCCTTTAGAAGCTTATATGGCGCGGGATTTGGTCTGTATCCTGCCGGACGAAGATGCCGTGAGAAATTATCAGCCGGACTTAGAGAAAATCAAAGGCCTCGACGGCATGCTTTGTCACATTACGGCACCGGGCCGAGAATACGACTGCGTCAGCCGCAGCTTTGCTCCCAAGCTCTCCGTGCCCGAAGATCCGGTCTGCGGCTCCGGCCACTGCCATATTATTCCTATTATGGCGAAAAAGCTTGGAAAACAAGATCTCCTGGCGTATCAGGCATCGAGACGGGGCGGAGAACTCCAATGCCGACTGGAAGGCGACACGGTGTCCTTGGCCGGTTATGCCACCCTCTATTCCATCGCCGATTTGAAGGTGTAACCCGTCGGCGCGTCTTGACAGGCTTAGGTAAACTTGCTACAATATTTATCACAATAAAGGCGATGAGCGGAAGAAGCTTTACTTCTTTTTGTCAGCGAAATGCCGATTCGGTGAGAGGGCATTCAAAGAGAATAAGGCGCGTCACCCGTGAGCTGGCAGGAGGAAAGGCCTGTCCGTCAAACAGACGTTACCTGTGCCATGAAGCGGTCGCAAAAGCGGCAATTTAGGTGGTACCGCGGAAGATACAGCATTCTTTCGTCCTAAGGAATGAACCCTTAGGCGAGGGAATGCTCTTTTTTGTTTTGGAGGGAATAAGCATGAAATGGAATAAAGAACAACTGGGCACGTATGCACCGAATGAGATGGAAATGACGTGGTACGATTTTTGGGAAAAGAAGGGCTACTTCCATCAAGAACCGGATAAGAGCAAGAAACCCTTTAGCATCGTCATGCCGCCGCCGAACGTAACCGGCCAGCTCCACATGGGCCATGCCCTGGACAATACCCTGCAGGATATCCTGGTCCGCTTCAAGCGCATGGAAGGCTATAACGTCGCCTGGATTCCCGGCACGGACCATGCCGGCATTGCCACCCAGGTCAAGGTCGAACAGCAGTTGGCGGAAGAAGGCAAAAACCGCTATGAAATCGGCCGCGAAGAATTCCTGAAACGGGTCTGGGCTTGGAAGGAACAGTACGGCAGCCGCATCGAAAAACAGATTCGCCGCCTGGGTTCGTCCTGCGACTGGAGCCGCAAGCGCTTCACCATGGACGATACCTGCGCCCGTGCCGTTCGGGAAGTCTTCATTTCCCTGTACGAAAAAGGCCTCATCTATCAGGGCCAGCGCATTACCAACTGGTGCCCTCACTGCCATACGGCCTTGTCGGATATCGAAGTCGACCACTCTGACGTAGCCGGCCATCTGTGGTTCGTAAAATACCCCGTCGTCGGTGAAGACGACTACATCATGATTGCCACGACTCGGCCGGAAACAATCATGGGCGATACGGCCGTTGCCGTTAACCCCAATGATGACCGTATGAAGAAGTATATCGGCAAGAAAATCATCGTGCCCCTCGTCGACCGCGAAGTCGAAGTCATTGCCGACGACTACGTCGATATCGGTTTTGGTACCGGCGCCGTCAAGATTACGCCGGCTCACGACCCCAACGACTTTGAAATGGGTCAGCGCCATAACCTGGAATCGATCATGATCATGAACCTCGACGGTACGATGAATGAAAAAGCCGGTGCCAAATACAATGGCATGACCCGCGAAGACTGCCGCAAAGCCGTCGTCGCCGACCTCGAAGAACTGGGACTCCTCGATCATATTGAAGAATTGACCCATGCCGTCGGCCATTGCTCGCGCTGCAAGACGACGGTCGAACCCTTCGTCACTAAGCAGTGGTTCGTCAAGATGAAGCCCCTTACCGAAGCCGCCCTCAAAGCCGTAGAAGACGGAAAGACCCGCTTCATTCCCGAACGCTTCGTCAAGACCTACAACCATTGGCTGGAAGACGTCCATGACTGGTGCATCAGCCGCCAGCTCTGGTGGGGCCATCAGATCCCGGTCTGGTACTGCGACGACTGCGGCAAAGCCTCGGCCAGCCGTGAAGACATTACGGAATGCCCGCACTGCCACAGCACGCATATCCATCGTGATCCCGATGTTCTCGATACTTGGTTCAGCTCGGCCCTTTGGCCCTTTTCGACCATGGGTTGGCCTGATAAGACGGCTGATCTCGACCAGTTCTTCCCGACCAGCGTCCTGGTTACGGGCTACGACATCATCTTCTTCTGGGTTGCCCGCATGATGTTCATGACCTGCGAATTCATGAAGGATATTCCTTTTGAAAACGTCTTCATCCACGGCCTCGTCCGAGACAGCCAGGGACGCAAGATGAGTAAGTCTCTGGGCAACGGCATCGATCCCCTCGGCGTCTGCGAAGAATACGGCGCCGATGCCCTTCGCTTTACCTTGGTTACGGGCAATACGCCGGGCAACGACATGCGTTTTTACATGGAACGAGTCGAAGCTAACCGTAACTTTGCCAATAAGATTTGGAATGCCTCGAAGTTCGTCATCATGAACCTTACCGACTTTGACGAAGCCTTCGTTCCCGAAGAAAGCGATTTGACCTTGGCCGACCGCTGGATTTTGACGTCCTTTAATGAAACGGCAGCCAGAGTCACGGAAGACCTCGATAAATTTGAACTGGGCGACGCCGCCGATGCCGTCTATAACTTCATTTGGAGCTCCTACTGCGACTGGTACATCGAACTTGCCAAGAAGCGCCTCTACCAGGCCGCCAGCGACCGCGACAAGCACACCGTCCAGTACGTTTTGGTCTACGTTTTGACCCATACCTTGGAAATGCTCCATCCCTTCATGCCCTTCGTTACGGAACACCTTTGGCAGCATCTGCCTCACGAAGGGGAAAGCATCATCGTCGCCCCCTGGCCGAAGGCTCAGGATAAGTGGAATTTTGCCGATGACGCGGCTACTATGAACACCCTCATGGAAGCTATCAAGGGAATCCGTAACCTCCGAGCCGAATCGAACGTTCCCATGGGCAAGAAGGCTCCGGTCATCTTAGCACCGGCAACGGAAGACTTGGCCAAGACCTTGAACGATTATGAAGATTACTTCCATACCCTGGCTTTTGCCGACAAAGTTACCCTCCTTTCGGCTGGTGACGCCAAACCTGAAAACGCCGTCGTCGCCGTCGTGCCCGGCATCGAAGTTTATTTACAGCTCAAAGACCTGATCGACGTCGAAAAAGAAACGGCCCGCGTCCAGAAAGAACAGGAAAAGCTCCAGAAGGAAATCGACCGCCTCGACAAGAAGCTGGCTAACCAGGGCTTCCTGGCCAAAGCTCCGGCAGCCGTCGTCGAAAAGGAAAAGGGGAAACTGGCCGATTATCAGGAAAAAATGGCTGCCCTTACGAAACGCATGGAAGATTTGGCAAAACTCTAAGAGGCTCTCATGACATACGAAGAAGCAATACACTATTTAGAAGCTGCCAACGTCTTTGGCATCCAGTTGGGACTCGGGCGCATCCAAAATCTCTTGGAACGCCTGGGAAATCCCCAAAACAAATATAAGACCATCCACGTCACCGGTACCAACGGCAAGGGATCGGTGACGGCCATGATCGCATCGGCCCTTACAGAAGCGGGTTTTAAGACCGGCCGCTACACGTCGCCTCACTTGGAGTCCTATACGGAACGGATCCACATCGACCATCACGACATTTCTGAGGATGACTTTGCCGCTGCCGTCGCCGTCGTCAAAGACGCCGTGACGGCCATGGTAGCTGACGGCGGGGAAGGGCCGACAGAATTCGAACTGATTACGGCGGCCGCCTTCTGGTATTTTGCCAGCATCGGTGTCGACTATGCCGTCATCGAAGTCGGACTGGGGGGACTCCTCGATTCGACGAACGTCATCGTTCCGGCCGTATCGGTCATCACCAACGTGGCTATGGACCACATGAAATACTGCGGCAATACGATTGAAGCCATTGCCGAGCAGAAGGCGGGCATCATTAAAGAAGGGGTACCCGTCGTCACGACGGCGGAAGAGCCGGCACTATCGGTTATCGCCCGCAAGGCCTATGCCATGCACAGCCGGCTTTATGCCCTTGATCACAGCTTCGACGTCGTCGGCAATGCCGGTCCCGAAGACCCGGCGACAGGCCAGATGGTGACCGTCCGGGAAAAATTCGGCTTTGCCATTACGACGGTCCTGCCTTTATTGGGGAAACACCAGCGGATCAACTGTGCCGCCGCCGTCATGACCTTGCTCCTCTTGGCCCGCCATGAGAAAAAGCTGACTCGGACGGCCCTTGAAAATGGTATCCGCCACGTCGAGTGGCCCGGACGATTTCAAGTCTTTAAGGCCGGCCATACAGACGTCGTCCTCGATGGCGCTCATAATCCGGCCGGCATTACGACTTTTTGCAAGACCTATGAAGACGTCTTTGGAGACCGCAAGCGGGTCTTCCTGTTTTCGGTCCTAGCCGATAAGGATTACAGCCAAATGGTACGGGAACTCTTTCACGAAGATGACTACGTCGTCTGTGCACCGGCACCGACGACGCGCACGTCCGATCCGAAGGCCATGGCAGAACTTGTGCCTTGTAAAGCCGATTGGGCCGAAAGTCTTGCTGAAGGACTCGATAAGGCCTTCGCCGCTGTAACACCGGATCAGGTCCTGTGCATTGTGGGATCGCTCTACATTCAAGGTGAAGTACGGGCATATCTTCGGAAAAACTATCAGCTTTTTTAAACCGTCTTGTCGGCTTGGAAAGACGCGTTACCTATCGTTTTACAGACCTGTCAGCAGGCTGTCGAAAAAGGAGTGTCTCCCTGTGGAGATACTCCTTTTTCGTTGCGCTGGAGTGGACCTTATGATAAAATAAAACATATATTTACGGAGGAGCGAACCTATATGAAGTGGATGATACGGACCGGCAGTACGCCTGCTGAGCGGGCACGGCTGCGCGTCGTCTATGCCCTGGCCGGGACTGTTTTTTTTATGCCCCTGAATCTTTTTGTGATGGAGGGCTTTTTCGTCGTGGCCTTGCTTCTCGGTCTTTATTATATGATGCGGTACCCGCGCCTGCCTCTTCGAAAAGGGCCTCTTTCCATGCCTGCCGTCGGGTTTGCCGTCGCCGCTTTTTTGTCGCTCATCGGCTCGCCCCATTTTTTTATGGGAATGGCATTCTACGTTTTTACGATTCTGCAGTATATCCTACTTTATTACGGCATCTTGGTCTTTGTGCACCGTTCGTGGGAACGGAGGATGCTCTTTTCGGCCCTCTTGTTCAGTGCCTTTGCCGTCGCCTTGTACGGCCTGTATCAGTATGCTCACATGCTGGTTCTGAACAATGCCGAATGGGTCGATGAGGCGGCTTTTCCGCTTCTGCGGCGTCGCATGTATTCGACGCTGTACAACCCCAACTTGCTGTCGGCCTTCCTGTTGATCGTCATGAGCGCTTCAGCATCGATGATGATCTGCACCCGCCATTACTGGCACCGGGTCATGTACTTGGTGCTCCTGGCCATCCTGACCCTTTGCCTGGTTTTGACCTACTCCCGCGGGGCCTGGCTCAGTGTCGGCGCCTTGGTCTTTTTCTTTGGCCTTTTTTGGGACAAGAGGGTATGGCTCCTCTTTTTGGCAGCGCCTTTGATCGGAGCCTTTTATCATGGCGGTGTCGCCGACCGGCTCTTATCGATTTTTAGCCACAGTGAAGCCGATACGTCTGTTGCCATGCGCATGGATATGTGGGAAGCGGCCATTGCTATGTTTCTCGACCATCCCTTGTTCGGCATCGGTTGGGGGGCTTTTAAACACGTTTATCCCGTGTACAATGAACTGATACAGGAAGCGGGCATCGTCATCTTCCACGCCCACAATATGTATCTCAATTTCTTGGCGGAAACGGGGCTGGTCGGTACCTTTTTCGGCCTGTGGTTTTTCTTCGGAAATGCTTGGTACGCTATTCGTTACGTAAAAGATCATCATGTTCGGACTTTTGACCGGTCCCTTTCCATGACCTTGGCGGCGTCCGTCCTGTCGCTTTCCATCAGTGGAATCAGTGATTATGATTTGTTCAGCACGCAAATATCGCTCACTTTTTGGTTGATGAGTGCCCTCTTCGCCAATATGTTTGGGGAACTATGTGAAAAAAGTAATAAAAACAGTTTGCGAAATAATTCACAATGATATATAATAGGCATGTGACTATTATCACTAGACAAGATTGCTTATAGCTATAGGGAATAGCTGGGGACATAGTTGGAGGGTTACTATCCATGAGACAGAAAAAGGCAATATCGGATGCTGTCATCGAACGGTTGCCGCTGTACTACAGGGACTTGCTATTACTGCAAGATGCGGGAATCGATATCATCTCATCCGAAAAATTAGGGGAACGCTTAGGCATCACACCGGAACAGATTCGCAAGGACCTTACCTGCTTTGGTGCCTTTGGAAAAAAAGGCGTCGGTTATTATGTCAGTGAATTGTGTCAACAGATCGTGGAAATCATCGGTTTGCAGCAGCATTGGAAAGTCGGCATCGCCGGCATCGGCCATCTGGGCTGGGCCTTGGCGAACTATAAGACCTTCGGTCGTTTGGGTTTCCGGACGACAGGACTCTTCGATGTGGACCATCGCATTATCGGCCAAAACGTCGGCGGTGTCGAAGTCACGCCGATTTCTGAAATGGGGGACGTCATCCGTCGCGAAGGCATCCAGATCGGCATCATTACGACGCCGGCAGCCGTTGCCCAGCAGGTGGCAGATCAAATGGTCGATGCCGGTATCCGCGGTATTTTGTCTTTCGCACCGCTCAGATTGACCGTACCGGACGGGATTTTCGTCTTTCGAGAAGATTTGTCCATCGGCCTGAGCCGTATTTCATACTATCTGACCAATAAGACAGAATGAAGATCGTTGCAAAACGATTGTATAAACTTTCATAAAAGAATTTAAACAGTATCTAAAAAGGATGGTGCCCGTGTGCGGCACCGTCCTTTTTTATGGTATAATACTCGTACTAGTTAGTGAATGAGGTGATTTTATGGACAGCACATCCATTTATGGTGCATATGAACCGGCTCTCGAGTCCGTGATGCAGGACCTTATCGGCCGTATCCGGGCCTATAGCAGCGATACCAAGAAAAAGACCGGTGAAGCCGCTTACGAGCATTTGATCTACCGCCTGAAGGGCGAGGCCAGCATGCGGGAAAAGTGCGACCGCAAAGGGCTGCCCCAGACAGCACAGTCGGCGCTCCACCATATATACGATGCCATCGGCATCCGCATTGTCTGTTGTTTTCTCGACGATATTTATCGAGCCATTGATTTTTTGAAGAGTCAGCCCGACATTCGCGTCGTCGAAGAAAAAGATTATATCCGCAACGTCAAGCCCAACGGTTATCGCAGTTATCATCTGATTTTAGAACTGCAGGTGCCCTATGAAGATGTAACCGGCGCTAATCCGGGCCGCTTTTATGCCGAAGTCCAGCTTAGGACCATTGCCATGGATTCCTGGGCCAGCCTGGAACACCAGATGAAGTACAAGCAAGATATCAAAAATCCCCAGCTCATCATCCGGGAATTAAAGCGCTGTGCCGATGAGCTGGCGTCGTGCGACGTGTCCATGCAGACCATCCGCAATTTGATCCATGCACAAGAATAAGGAGGAATGAAGATGCGCCTTCTCTTAGCAGAAGATGAAAAAGAAATGTCCGCGGCCCTGGTCGCGATTTTGACTCATTCGGGCTATGAGGTCGATGCCGTCTATGACGGCCAGGCCGCCGTCGATAAGGCCCTGGTCCAGTCCTATGACTGTATGATCCTCGACATCATGATGCCGAAAAAAGACGGCGTTCAGGCCCTGCAGGAAATCCGGGAAAAAGGGGATATGACGCCGGTCCTCATGCTGACGGCTAAGGCCGAAGTCGATGACCGCATCACCGGTCTCGACGCCGGCGCCGACGACTACCTGACCAAACCTTTTGCCATGGGAGAACTCCTGGCCCGCCTGCGCTCGTTGACGCGGCGGTCCCAGTCCTTTACGCCGTCGAAGCTCCACGTCGGAGCCGTCAAACTCGACGTGGATGAACAGGAAATGGTCTGCTGCAGCTCCATTCGCTTGGCTAACCGAGAAACGAAGTTAATGAAGTTTTTCATGGCCAACGTCGGGAAGCCCTTATCGACGGAGCAAATTTTCGACAACGTCTGGGGCGATGAAGGTGACGTCGACGACGGCATCGTCTTTATGTACGTCTCCTATTTACGGGAAAAACTGGAAGCCATCCAGGCCGATATCGAAATCGTCGGCGAAAGAGGCCAGACCTACTTGCTCTCGGTAAAAGAAAGGAAATAGGCTTATGAACATGATCAAGCGCTTGCGCCGCAAATTTCTCATCATGGCCGTCATCGGCGTCCTGGTCGTCGTCGGCGGGGCCTTAGGACTCATCAACGCCATTGCCTATATGCGCATGAACGCCCAGGTCATGTCCGTTTTGACCTATATCATCCATAATGACGGCGCCGTGCCTCAGAAAATCGGCGGTGACGACAGCAGTTTCTTCAGCGATCCGTCGTGGACCGAAGAGACGCCGGAATTTGCCTATCAAATCCGTTTCTTTAGCGTCCTCGTCAACGGCAACGGCTATGCCGAACACATCGATATTCAGCACATTGCAGCTTTTTCTCAGCCGGAAGCCATCGAATACGCTCGGACGACTGTCGAAGAGTCGCGCGAGACCGGGCAGAAACAGGGCTTTTTCAAAAAGGGACGGGCGACCTACGCCTATATGATAAAACCCAATGACGACGGCAGTTTCCTCATCGTCATCATGGACGCTACCCGCGATGCGGCGGCCGTTACGTCCTTTATGCGCTACTCGGCCTGGTTCGGCTTCGGCTGCGTCGTCGTCTACATCCTCATTTTGGCCGCCCTCTGCAACATAGCCATCCGGCCCTTTGTCCAGAATATGGAGAATCAGAAGCGGTTCATTACCAATGCCGGCCATGAGCTGAAGACGCCTATTGCCATCATTTCCGCCAATGCTGAAGCCATTGAGATGCTGAATGGCCAAAGTCAGTGGACGGACAGTATCTTAAAGCAGGTCCGTCGCCTGTCGAACCTCATTCAAGATTTGATCCTGTTGTCCAAAATGGGCGAACGGTCGCAAGTCGATCTAGTCATTACCGACGTCAACTTCTCGGATACGGTCAAAACCGTGTCGGACTCCTTCCAGCAGCTGGCTATCGACGCTGAAAAGACGCTGACTACGGCTATTACCGACAATGTCAGACTCAAAGGCGACAGTAAATGCCTGTATGAATTGGTCAATATCCTCGTCGACAACGCCGTCAAATACTGTGACGACGGCGGCAGTATCGAAGTGGCCCTGCGCCGGTCACGGCTGGGAAATGGCGTCGTCCTCGACGTGTCCAATACCTATGTCGACGGGGCCAATGTCGACTATTCTCGCTTCTTCGAGCGGTTCTACCGCGGCGACGTGTCCCACAACAGCCAAAAGGCCGGCTACGGTATCGGCTTGTCCATGGCTGAGGAATTGACCAAATTGATGGGTGGAAAGATATTTGCGACCTATAAGGGAGATCGGATTACCTTTACGGTCCGTCTGGGATAATCTTTTGTCCGACAACGGCAGTATCTGTGCTATAATGAGGACGTGACGAATTTTACTCAGGGGGGAAGACTATGGAAATGCAAATGGAATATATTCGGAAACTGCCGGAACCGCAGGAATTGATGGAACAATTCCCTATGGATGACGGCTCAAAGGCTGTTAAAAGACGGCGTGATGAGGTCATCCAAAATATCCTTGCCGGGAAGGATGATCGATTCCTGCTCATCATCGGTCCTTGTTCTGCCGATAATGAAAAGGCTGTTCTCGATTACATCCATCGCCTGGTCAAGGTACAGGACCGGGTGAAAGACAAAATATTCATCATTCCCCGCGTTTACACCAGCAAGCCGCGGACCATCGGCGTCGGCTACAAGGGGATGCTCCACCAGCCTGATCCGGAAGGGAAGGAAGACATGCTGGGCGGCATCATGGCTATCCGCGAACTCAACGTACGGGTCGTCCGGGAAACGGGCTTTACCTGTGCCGAAGAAATCCTCTATCCGGAAATTTTCCGTTACTTATCGGACCTTTTGTCCTATGCTGCCGTTGGCGCCCGCTCTGTGGAAGACCAGGTTCACCGCATGATTGCCAGCGGCGTCGGCATTCCTGTCGGCATGAAAAATCCCACGTCCGGCGACATTTCTGTCATGCTCAACTCGATTGAAGCTGCTCAACATTCCCAAAATTTTCTTTTCCGCGGCTGGGAAGTCCGGACGACCGGAAATCCCATGGCTCACGCCATTCTTCGGGGCTACGTCGACAGCTTTGGCAATAGTCTTCCAAACTATCATTACGAAAACCTTCAGCGCCTGTATGAAGCCTACGGAAAACGGGACCTCTCCCATCCGGCCGTCATCGTCGATGCCAACCATGCCAATTCGGGAAAACGGTATCTCGAACAGATACGCATTGCCAAAGACGTCCTTCAGAGTCGTCGCCATGCTGCCGATATCAAAGACCTCGTAAAAGGCCTTATGATCGAAAGCTATCTCGAAGACGGCTGCCAGAAAATCAGTGATGGTGTATACGGCAAGTCGATTACAGACCCTTGTCTCGGTTGGGAAAAGACGGAACGCCTCATTTACGACATGGCCGACGTATTATAGAATCTGTATTCCCAACAAAAAAAGTCATCCTCATGGATGACTTTTTTTTTTAGAATGTATCGAGGAGACGATAACCTTTGCCCCGCAGGAAGGTTTCTGTTTCCATTTCCCGGGTCTTGAAGATGGCTACCGGCGTTGCCGTCTGGCGGTTGTAAGAAATGTACAAGTAGTCGATGGCGACGTTGGCCTGGCAGAGATGGTCGAGAATTTTATCCAGGCAGCCCGGCGTATCGCCCATTTCGACGGCGACGACGCGGTCCATATGGCACTGGTAACCGGCTTTTTTCAGCTCTTGGACGGCCAGTTCCGGATCGGTAACGATGAGGCGGATGATGCCGAATTCGGCGCTGTCATTGGCCAGCATGGTGTAGATGTTGATATTGGCATCGGCCAAAATGGAGGTCATCTTGCGCAGGGTGCCCTTGTTGTTTTCAGCGAAGACAGAAACTTGATGGAGCATGAAATAAGAATCCCCTTTCACGATAAATTATATAGATGTGTTCTTATTTTATCATAAAAATATAAGTTTGTACCAGAAAAAGGGAAGTTCCCCTCGAAATCAGGTAAGAAATCTGCCGGTCCATATCGAATCGTGTTATAATAGAAAAAAGAGTGCGAATCGGATGGGAGATGGGATTATGCCCTTTTCTGTTTTTGTTACGCTGTTTGTCATCATGCTGGGACTGACGAAACTGTATATCTGGATTTTTGATATGACGGAACCGATTTATGCCATCGGGGCGGCGGCGCTTACCTTGATCGCCCTGTATTTGGCTCTCTTGCCGGGGATGAAGAAAAAGGCCGAAGCCGAACAAAAGGCTGAAGCTGAAAAAAAGAACAAGGCTTTAAAGGCCCTTCATGAACGGCCGTCAGTGCCGAAAGACGACCATCCGGATACGGGGACCGATGAAGCCTTCATGGCAGCCTTTACGGCGTCGATGATCTACCATGAAATCCATGGCCATCACCGGAGCCGGGAAGAACGGGACTATGACGGCAACTGGGATGCACCGGACGATGACAGCTACTATGCCGATCCTTATGAGGAACGGCATGACGATGACTTTTTCTGAGGTTTGTATGAAGGAGACCGTTTGCCGGCGGTCTCTTTTTTGGCGTCCGTCTGTATATCAAGGCCGGAATATGATATAATGATAAATCACTAGCAACAGGCTATTTTGACCGAGTAGGATAAGGGAGGATTTTGGGGATGCGGCCTTTTGTTCATTTACACGTTCATACGCAGTACAGTTTATTCGACGGGTTGTGCAAGATTCCCGACATGGTATCGCGAGCGAAAGAACTCGATATGCCGGCTGTGGCCATTACCGATCACGGCAATATGTACGGCGTCATCTATCTGTACCGGGAGGCGAAAGCCCAGGGCATCAAGCCCATCATCGGCTGTGAAGTCTATATGACCCGCGGCAGCCGTTTCGAGAAAAAGACCAAGGAACGGCTCTGCCACCTGGTGTTGCTGGCCAAAAACAATCAGGGCTATCACAATCTCATTAAAATCGTGTCCAAAGGCTTCGTCGACGGGGAAAACAACTATCACAAGCCGCGAGTCGACTTCGATTTGCTCGAGCAGTACCACGAAGGCCTCATTGCGACGACGGCCTGTATCGAAGGTCAGGTCCCGCAGGATATCCTCAACCATAACGAGCAAGGGGCTCGGCGCTCTTTGGAACGACTGGTATCGATTTTTGGCAAAGAAGATTTCTATTTAGAAGTCCAGAATCACGGCATTCCTGAAGAAAAGACGGTCCGTACCGTCTTTAAGCGCTGGTCACAGGAATTGGGACTGAAATTGGTGGCGACCAACGACTACCATTATATCGATCAGGCCGATGCGCCGGCTCAGGAAATCAAGCTCTGCATCTCGACGGGCAGCACCCTCGACGATCCGTCCCATTTCCGATTTTATAATAATGAATTTTATATGAAGAGCGGCGATGAAATGGCCGACCTCTTTTCGGATATGCCCGAAGCCTTGGATACGACTTTGGAAATTGCCGATAAATGCAACGTCGATATCTCCTTTGACGACCGCCACTTGCCGCAGTTTCCCGTTCCCGACGGCGAAACGGATTCTTCCTATCTGCGAAAGCTCTGCGAACAAGCCCTTTCTGAAAAGTACGATCCCATTACGCCGGAAGTAAAAGAACGCCTTGATTATGAACTCGGCGTCATCGATACCATGGGGTTTCCGTCATACTTCCTCATCGTCTGGGACTACGTCAAATATGCTCGGGACCATGAGATTCCCGTCGGCCCCGGCCGTGGTTCGGCAGCCGGTTCTGTCGTTGCCTACCTCTTGGGCATTACCGGCCTCGATCCTTTGAAGTACAATCTCCTCTTTGAACGATTCTTAAATCCCGAACGAGTGACCATGCCGGATATCGATATGGACTTCTGTTATGAAAACAGAGGTCGAGTCATTCAGTACGTTACGAAAAAATACGGCATCGACCACGTCTCGCAGATCATCACCTTCGGGACCTTGGCGGCCAAAGCCGTTTTGCGTGACGTCGGCCGCGTCCTCGACATTCCCTTAAGTGAAGTGAACCGCATCGTAAAACTGGTGCCCAATGAATTGGGCATGACCCTCGACAAGGCCCTGCAGATGAGCAAAGAGTTCCGCAGTGAATACGAGTCTAACGATACGGTCCACCGTTTGGTCGATTTCGGAAAATCTCTCGAAGGCTTGGTGCGCCACTCGTCGACCCATGCTGCCGGCGTCGTCATTTCGGCGGCGCCCGTCGACGATTACGTGCCGGTCCAACACTCCAAGGAAGGCGACCTTACGACGCAGTATGAAAAGGATCTCGTCGAAGACCTGGGACTGCTCAAGATGGACTTTCTCGGCCTCAGAACCTTGACTGTCATCGGTGATACGGTCAAGATGATCAATAAGAACTACGGCATCGATTTCGACATCGATGCTATTCCTCTCGACGATCCGAAAACGTGTAAGCTTTTGACCGAAGGCGATACGGCCGGCGTCTTTCAGATGGAATCGTCTGGGATTACCAACCTGGTTAAGGAACTGGCGCCGAAGCATTTTGAAGACATGATTCCGCTCGTGGCCCTATATCGCCCGGGCCCCTTGGGCAGCGGCATGGTCGATGACTTCATCAAGGGCAGTCACGGTCAGAAGAAGGTTACCTACCTGCACCCGAAGCTGGAACCGATCTTAAAGGATACGTACGGCGTCATCCTCTATCAGGAACAGGTCATGCAGATCGCCTCGGCCTTAGGCGGCTTCTCTCTTGGTCAGGCTGACTTGCTGCGTCGGGCCATGGGCAAGAAGAAAGAGTCCATTCTGGTAGCCCAGCGGGCTAACTTCCTCGAAGGGACGCGGAAGAATAACATTTCTGATGAAATCGCCAACAAAATTTTCGACCTCATGGTCTATTTTGCCGGATACGGCTTCAATAAATCCCACTCGGCAGCCTACGCTTACGTTGCCTGGCAGACGGCTTACCTCAAGGCCCATTACCGGGCTGAGTTTATGGCAGCGACCATGACCAGTATGATCAACGACAGCAGCAAAATCAGCTACTACGTCGCCGAGTGCCGCCGCCACGGCGTCAAGGTTTTATCGCCGGATGTCAACGACAGCGTCTCCATGTTTTCCGTTCAGGACGGAGCCATCCGCTTCGGTCTGTCCGGTGTCAAGAGCGTCGGCGGCAACGCCATCGATGCCATCGTGAAAGCCAGGGAAGAAGGCGGTCCGTTTTCGTCCCTCGGCGACTTCTGCAGTCGCGTCGACTATCACTTAGTCAATAAGAGGGCCCTAGAAAGCCTGATTAAATGTGGCGCCATGGACTCCTTCGGCAAGAAGCGGTCCCAGCTCATGGCCGTCATCGATCAGGCTGTGGCCATGGGGTCCCTCAGTCAAAAAGACTATGCGTCGGGCCAAATCGGTCTCTTTGACGATACGGAAGAGGTCATGACCGACCTCGAATACCCCGATATCGAGGAATATCCCATTGAAATGCGGCTGGCCATGGAAAAAGAGTATGACGGTTTCTATTTCAGCGGCCACCCTTTGAGCAAGTATCAAGAAATCATGGATAAGCTTAGTCCCCTATCGCTGCTCTATGGGGAAGACGGGCGCCAGTATGATGGTAAGATGCTTCGTGTCGGCGGTCTGATTACGGCGAAAAAGCAGGTCATGACCAAGCGCAATGAGCAGATGGCCATCATCACCCTCGAAGACTTTACCCACGCTGTGTCGGTCGTCGTATTCCCCAAGACCTACGGCCGCTATCAGCAGTTCGTCGCCGTCGATATGGCCGTGTCTATTCGCGGCCGAGCCGATATCAACGACGACAGCATCCAGATTTTAGCCGAAGAAGTGCGGCCCCTCGGCCAGGAAACGGCGGCCTCAGACCCGCAGCCGACACCGGTCGTATCGGCTGTCGCGGCTAGAGAGGCCGGAGACTACTGGCATCCCGGTATGGGAACGAAACTCTTCATCAAGATTCCGGCCCACCTTGAACGGACTGACCTTGCCGGCCGTATCGGCAAGGTTCTGAAACAACATCCGGGCCAGGTCAAAGTTTATTTCCACCTCATGGGCAGTCGCAAGACGATTCTGACCGACGAACAGTATTGGGTCGAAACGACGGAAGAATTGCGTCAGCCCCTGCAGGCCATGCTCGAACCGCGGTCTTTAGTCGTTAAATAAATAAAAGGTGAAGAAGGAATTCCTTCTTCACCTTTTTTATTGCGGGTCGGCGATGATCTGGGCCAGGACGACGCGGTACTTGTCGTTGTACTTTCTCATGCAGGCGTTGATTTCCCGGCGGATGCGGGCGATGTTTTCTTTATTATATTCGTCAGGCGGGACGTGGATGTCGCAGATGATGTTCAAGCGGGCGTTACCGGAGGTCATGCGCAGGTGGTCCGTATGGTAGCGCGGGTATTTTTCGTGGACGATGTGGTCCAACACGTGGCGGATGGCGTCGATTTTATCGGGATCGGTACACAAGGGATCCATGTGGATGTTGAGGTCCATTTGGTAGCGGTCCTTTAATTCGTCTTCCAATACGTCGAGGGCGGCGTGGACGTCGGCCAGATTGGCCGTGTCCGGGACTTCGGCGTGAATCGTGCCGAACATCCGACCCGGGCCGTAGTCGTGGATGCGGATGTTGTGGACGCCGACGACGTATTGGCACTTTAAGGCGCTTTCTACGATGCCGTCGATGAGCTCCGGATCCGGCGCCTTGCCGAGGAGAATATTGATGACGTCTTTGGCAATGCCGTAGCCGGCGTACATGATCATGAGACCGATGGCTGTGCCGGCCGCTGCATCGACGGGGAGGGTCGTAAACTGCTGGGCGATGGTCGTGACTAAGACGCCGGTCGTCGCGATGGCATCGGTGATGCTGTCGGCGGCGGTCGCTTCATTGACGCTGGAATTTATCTTCTTTCCGATATAACGGTTGTAGACGCACATCCAGACCTTGACGGCAATGGAGATGACGAGAATCCCTAAGCTCCAGTAGGAGAATTCCATGGCTTCCGGCTCGAAGAACTTTCCAATCGACGTTTCGCAGAGCTTATAGCCGACGACGAGGATGATGATGGCAATGGTAAGCGATGCCAGGTATTCAAAGCGGCCGTGGCCGAAGGGATGTTCTTTATCGGGCGGACGGTTACTCAGTTTGGCACTGATGATGGAAATGAAAGAGGAACCCATGTCGGTCAGGTTATTGAAGGCATCGGACAAAATCCCGATACTGTTGCTGGCCATGCCGACGAGAAATTTGCTGACGAAGAGAAATAGATTACAAATGATGCCTAAGACGCCGCCGAGGATGCTGTACTGTTCACGGACTCCTTTATTGTCTGTGTCTTCATAGTTTTTTATGAAGCGGCGGATGATAAATTCAGTCATATCGATTCACCTGACTTTCTGATTTCCTCTATTATAGCAGAGTTGACGCAAGATACAAGAGATAATGAAAATGCAAATGAGAATAATATAAATGCGAAAAAATCATAATATTATCGAAAATGGGAATAATTATTACCTCTATAGGAGGGAAAATTGCAATTCCTCTTAATTTCGATATAATAAAGGGGAAGTTCAGAATTATGGTTGCAAATGAGGACCATTATACACAGGGAGGAAGTATGGACAGAAGAAAAGCTTTAATTTTTGACATGGATGGGACGATGTTTGATACGGAGCC
Organism: Megasphaera massiliensis; assembly: GCF_036305205.1. Lineage (NCBI taxonomy): Bacteria > Bacillati > Bacillota > Negativicutes > Veillonellales > Veillonellaceae > Megasphaera > Megasphaera massiliensis. Next base: position 123,528 of record NZ_JAXIXE010000014.1, on the reverse strand, counting down.
CATTTTCTACCGTTTTTGGCGAGAGATATCGGCCCGGTACGGCTATGATTTGGATCGAACGGTCTATGATAAGATCGCAGGTCGTGACAATGTGAGGACCCGCTTTGTTTGTGAAGAGGCTTTCGGGCCGGATTATCCTTATGACAAGGTGTGCCAAGAAGAAGTGGCCCTGCAGATGGACTATTATCGACATCACGACATCCCTTTTAAACCCGGTCTCTGTCAGGTTTTAGACTATGCCCGAAAAGAAGGCCTCCTTTGCGCCGTTGCCTCTTCGTCGCCACCGTCGATGATTGAATACTTATTGGAGCGAAAGGGAATTGCGTCTTTTTTCGATGTCGTCCAGAGTGGGGAAGAAGTGCCGCACGGAAAGCCTGATCCGGATATCTTCCTCATTGCTTGTGAGAAGCTCGGTGTCTTGCCGGAGACGGCCCTGGTCATGGAAGATTCAGAAAACGGCATCTTGGCAGCCCATCGGGCCGGAATTCCGTCCATTTGGATTCCGGATATGGTTGAAATTGATAAAGAGGTGCAGGCCATGGCCTGGCATATTTGTCAAAGTCTTGCCGAAGTACCTGATCTCCTTGAAAAAAATACGGCCCGGGACTGATTGTTTTCAGTCTCGGACCGTGTCGGTCAAATGTTGCGGGCGACGAGTTTTTCAAGGGGCTCGTCTGGTCGTTTGAAGGGAATGTCCGGCTTTTCTTTTAAATAATCGAGAGCAAAACCGAGGCAGGTTGCTGCTCCGTAGGGCAGGCAGTCTTCATCGAGGTCGAATTCCGGCGTATGATGATTGGCGCCGCAGCCTTTTTCTTTATTTTCGATGCCCGTAAAGATCAGGACGCCGGGGTAGAGGCGAGCCGTGAGGGCAAAGGTTTCCGACGCCATCCAAGGCTGGCAGTCCGTTAAGACGTCGGGGCCCAGATACTTTTTGACGGCCTCGCGGGCGATACCGACGCAGGTAGGATCATTTTGGACTTCGAATAAGGGGTCGGGCATGTGCAGAATCTCATAGCTGCACCCATAGGTTTGGCAGGAATTTTTTAGGATGTCCTGAAAGGCTTCGTAAAAAGCTTTTCCGGCATTGTCGTAACTGAAGAAACGCGACGTTCCCGAAAAGGTCAGGGAATTGGGGATGACGTTTAGTGTGTCGCCGCTGTGCAGGCTGCCGATGGAATAGGTCAGGCATTCCTTGGGCGGGACGATGCGCATACGAAGGGCCTGGAGGTTGCCGTAGAAATCGTGGAAGCAGTCAATCGGGCTCTGGGCCAGGTCCGGTCGGGATCCGTGGCCGCCGTGGCCGTCGATGCGGATTTCAAAGCCAAAGCCTCCGGCCATGGGAGCTTCGTCGCAGATGGCGATTTTCCCTGCCGGAATGTCCCAGCGGACGTGGGTGGCATAGCAGGCATCGACGTGCCACGGACTGTCCTGTTCGAGGTAGCGCAGGAGGTATTCAAGCGGTCCGGAGGCTTCTTCGCCGCGTTCAAACATGAAGAGGACTGTGCCGTCCCACTGGTCCTTCCAGCGGTTTAAAAGTTTGGCGGCGACGAGCTGCATAGCCATGTGGCCGTCGTGGCCGCAGGCGTGCATGACGCCGTCGTGGTGAGAGCGGCAGACACGAGGGACGGAGAGATTCTTTTCACCCTCCGTAATTGGCAGGGCATCGACGTCGGCCCGAAGGAGCAGGGTCTTTCCCGGTCCCTTGCCGTCAATCCAGGCGATGAGGCCGCCCTTGTCGACGATGCGGTAGGAGATGCCGTATTCATCGAGTTTTTGGGCAATATAAGCAATGGTCCGGTCTTCTTGTTTTGATAATTCCGGATATTCGTGGAAATGGCGGCGCAGGGCGATGAGTTCTTCCTGTTCCTCTTTTACAGCTTCAAAGATATTGATCATGTGAGATGCCTCCTTCAGGCTACTCTTCGATTCCCAGGCGGGCAGGGATACCTTTATCGAAGGGATGCTTTATCTTTTTGATTTCCGATACGTAGTCGGCAAGATCCACGAGGGCCTGACTGGGATTGCGCCCGGTCAGGACGACTTCGGTGTTAGCCGGCTTTTCGTGTAAAAAACGGCGGACTTCTGCTTCCGGGACCAGCCCCAGGGCGCAGGCTCCGATGAGTTCGTCGCAGACGGCAAGATCGGGCTTGTTGTCACGGCAGAAGGTGCGGACTTCGTCGAAGAGGGCTGTCTGGGCGGCCTTCGTCTCCTCTTTCTCCGCTTCCGTCATCTGGAAGGTGAATTTTAAGATGGGTTTTCCCCGAAGGACGGTAATGGCCGGAATCTGCTCCAGTGACGTGAGCTCTCCCGTCGGCCGCCCTTTTAAAAACTGGGAAAAGAGGACGCGTCCCCCACGGCCGGCACAGCGCAGGGCCAGCCCTAATGAGGCCGTCGTCTTGCCTTTGCCGTCGCCGCAGTATAGATGTATTAAACCAGTGTCCAAGAGATTACCTCCTTTTTATGTTCCCTGGCGGACTGTTATGTTCACCTTATGAGTGAATTATATCATAACGATAGGCTATCAGATAGTGGTCAGTACCGTCTATTCGTGTTATAATATAACATCATTAATTTCTAAAGGAAAGGGGGCCGGGATGATGGAAGAACGAGCGCATCAACTGCTTATGGCACTGGAAGATGCCGGGTTTGAAGCGTATGTCGTCGGCGGAGCTGTCCGTGATCTGCTCATGGGACGGACGCCTCATGATTACGACATTGCAACGTCGGCCCGGCCTGACGATATCCGCCGCGTCGCTGAAGAAAAGGGCTGGCATACGGCGGAAATCAACGCCGAAGCCTTTGGCATCGTCGTCGTCGTCCTTGAGGGACAACCCTTTGAAGTTGCTACTTTTCGCGGTGAATCTTACGGTACTGACAGCCATCGGCCGGAATCGGTTTGGTATGCCGAGTCCCTTCGCGAAGACGTGCTGCGCCGCGATTTTACCGTCAACGCCTTGGCCATGGACAGAAGCGGTGAGATTTACGACTATGTCGGCGGCCGAAAGGATTTGAAGAAGAAACGGCTGGTTACCGTCGGCGATCCCGTGCGTCGTTTTCAGGAAGATGCCCTGCGCCTCTTTCGCCTGTGCCGTTTTGCCGGTCAGCTCGATTTTATGGCCTCCAAGGAAACCGTAGCTGCCATGCCGTCGGCCTTTGACCGCGTTTCCGGCTTGTCCCTTGAGCGAGTCGTCAGTGAACTTGACCGACTGATGGTGACACCGGCTTCTTTTCGCGGCTTGGATATTCTTGTCCGCAGCGGCCTTGCAGCCTGTTCGTGCCGTCAAAAAGAAAATGGGGTTTATACGGCGATTCCCATCCTGCCGGAATTAGGTCACTTGCCCGATACGCCGCAGTCGAAGCCCTTCCATCTTTTTGATGCCTGGGTGCATACCTTGGCGACAGTGGCTCATACGCCACCTGATCTGACTGTTCGCTATGCCGCCTTATTTCATGACATCGCCAAGGGCCTGCCCGGCATCCGCGGTGAAAAGAAAGGACGTTATACCGATTACTGCCACGATTCGCTGGGGGCCGATATGGCCAAAGAGATTTTGCTGCGCTGGCGTAAGAAACCGGCCTTTGCCGATCGTGTGGCCTGGCTGGTCAAGACCCATATGAAATTTCACTTTTTTGCCAATACGGCTGAAGGGGACGTCGACAAGTGGCTTCGCCGCGAAGCCCTGCAAGGGCCTTTTCACCGGACAGAAGAACTGGCTGAAGCCATCCGCCAGGCGACGGCGCTGTCCGTCGGCGATATCATCGGCTGCGGCCGGCCTGACTCTAATACGGAAGGGACAGAATCCTTTGGCGAGTATATGGCCATGCTGGCAGAGGCCATGCCGGTCAGTACGAAGGATCTCGTCTATGACCGCCGCATTCCTGATCTGTGTCGGAACCGGACCGGTCAGTGCCTGCGCATCCTGTTGAAACGGGTTCAGAATAAGGATCTCGTCAACGATGCCGATGCCTTGGCGGCGGCAGCCCGGCGCTGGATGGAACGCCATGAAGGGGATGCAAATCATGGATAATACCGAAAAAAGAGAGAATCGCTATATCCGTTTCCATATCGCCGTCTGCGTTTTCTTTATGATGCTCCTTTCAGCAGCTGTCCTGGGCGCCCTTTTTTATCATCAAGTCCTTCATCATGATGATATGATGGCCATGGCCGAGATGCAAAGTGAGACGGAACGGAATCTTCAATCGCCGCGAGGCATGATCCTCGATCGCAATGGCAAGGTTTTGGCCATCAGTGAAATGTCGAAATCACTCTACGCCGATCCGACGATGCTCAATGAACCGCCGGAAAAGGTGGCGGAGCTTTTGGCACCGTACCTTCGCATTTCTCAGGATGAAATACTGCGGCGCCTTAAAGAAGACACGGCCTTTGTCTGGCTCGACCGCCAGATGGACCACGATAAATACGAAGCCGTCGAAGAGGTCATCAAGGGCGAAAAGCTGCACGGTCTCGTCTTTCGCGATGAAAACCGCCGCTTTTATCCTAACGGCTCCATGGCGGCTCAGGTCATCGGCTTCGTCGGCGATAATGACCGCGGCCTCGATGGTATCGAAATGATTCTCGACGATGAAATCCGTGGCAACAAGCAGACCTTCCGCCTTCAGACCGACAGCAATAACATTCCGGTCTTTGAATCGGCCTTGAAGAAATTCCTGCCCGATAAAGAACGGTCGGTCAGCCTTACCCTTGACAGTACCATTCAGTACCTGGCTGAAAAAGAATTGGACGGCATCATGAATCGAAACAAGCCGGAAGGGGCTGCCATCATCGTCATGAATCCCAAGACCGGTGAAATTTTGGCCATGGCCAGCCGGCCGACCTATGATTTGAATCATTATGGCAAGGGCGATAAAGAATCGTATCGGAACCGGGCCGTCGTCAACGTTTATGAACCGGGATCGACCTTTAAGCCACTCATGGCAGCGTCGGCTCTCGACTCGGGGAAATGGAGCGTCAGTGACGTCTATCACGATACGGGTTCCATTCAGGTAGCCGATCGGACGATGCATAACTGGGATGAGAAGGGCCTTGGAAATGTCACCCTTCGAGAAATCATTATGTACTCTATTAATACCGGTATGGTCCACATTGCTGTAAAAGCAGGCGGAAAATTATTGACCGAATATGCTCACCGTTTCGGCTTCGGTTCGATTACGGGCATTGAACTTCCGGGCGAACAGGAGGGTATCCTATTTTCGCCGAGTACCATGTCCATCGTCGATACGGCCTCCATGGGGATTGGCCAGGGGATCGCCGTCACGCCGCTGCAAATGGTCCAGGCTTTCAGTGCGATTGCCAATGATGGCCACATGATGAAGCCTTTTATCGTGAAAGAAATCGACAATCCCGACGGATCGGTTTACGAAAAGAAAGAACCCGTTGAAGTCGGTCAGCCTATTAAGGCGGAAACGGCGGAAACCATCAGTAAATTTATGGGAGAAGAAATTTCTTCCGGCGGCGGCCAAAATGCAAAAATAGAAGGATATACCTTTGCCGGTAAGACCGGGACAGCCCAGAAGAAGACGGCTGACAGCACGGGCTATGCCGAAGGGCAGTATGTCGGTTCCTTCATCGGCTTTGGTCCTGTAGAAGATCCGCAGTTCCTGGTTTTAATCGTCGTCGATGCACCGAGCGGCGTCTATTACGGGGCTCAGGTTGCGGCCCCGGTCTTTAAGGATTTGATGACGGAAATCGTTCGCATGAAAGGCCTGCGGCCGACTTCCGATACAGGACTTAAGCCCTTGGCTCCGCTGGTTACGGCGCCGCCGAGAGTCATCCCTCCTGTCCATCAGACAGAGGACGGGGTCCTCATCCCGTCCTTTATCGGCTGGAGTACGCGGGAAGTCAACGACTGGCTTAATGAAGCCGGCCTGGGCTTTGTTCCAAAAGGGATGGGAAGTGCCGTTCAGCAGGATCCGAGGCCGGGAAGCTATGCGCCTTCCGGAAGTGACGTAACGGTCACCTTTAAACGCTGAACGGATACAGTATCATAGTTCTAATTAGGGGGAATATCATGCAATTACTCAATGGGAAAGATGTGGCGGCCTTTCATGGCAAGCGCATTGCCCAACAGATACAGGATGTTCAGGAAAAAAAGGGGATTGATCCTGAACTTGCCATCGTCGTCGTCGGTGACGATGCGCCGTCGGTTATGTATGCGGCGTCCATGAAGCGGACTGCCGAGTCCGTCGGCCTCAATGCCCGTATCTGTCAGGAGAAGGAAGGGGCAGGTGAAGACGAGCTTTTGCTCCTCATCGACAGGCTCAATGAGGACCCGTCGGTCTTTGGCATCCTGTTGATGATGCCCTTGCCAAAATCAATTGACAGTCAGCGCATCATCAATCGCATCGATCCGTCAAAAGACGTCGACGGACTGACTGATGCTAATATTGCCAATCTGTATACGGGAAGGGACGGATTTGTACCCTGCACGCCTCAGGCTGTCATGGCTATCCTCGATTATTATCATATTTCGCTGAGCGGAAAAGAAGTGGTCATCATTGGCCGCAGCCATGTTGTCGGAAAACCGCTGGCTCAGCTCTGTCTTTCACGCAATGCGACGGTGACCGTCTGCCATAGTCGGACGAATGATCTCAAGGCCGTCTGCCAAAGGGCCGATGTCATTATGGCAGCGGCTGGCAAGGCCGGCCTTGTCACCGGCGATATGATAAAACCCGGTGCTGTCGTCGTCGATGTCGGCATCAACCGCGTCGACGGTAAGACCGTAGGCGACGTCGCCTTTGAAGACGCCGCTCTTCGTGCCGGAGCCATCACGCCCGTTCCGGGCGGTGTCGGCGCCGTGACGACGATGATGATTCTTGAAAACGTCGTCTGCGGCATCGCCCGGACAGAATCTATTTTATAACAGAGAGGGGAGTATCTATGAATATTTTAGATAATTTTCTAGTTCATTATTTACGTCGCTTCGATAGAGATTGTTTTACCGTACGACTTCACGATAAGACTTATACCATTGGCGAAGGAACGCCCTTGTTCAATATTGTCATCAACAAAGACATCCCGAAGAAAGAGCTCCTGGCTTCGACGTCACTGGCTCTCGGTGAAGCCTATATGCGCAAAGATGTGGAAATCGAAGGAGACTTATTCACGGCCTTGCGCTGCCTCTTGTCGCAAAACAGTCAGTTCTCGCTGGATAAATCCTTCTTTAAGCGTCTGCTCTATCCGTCGGAATCGAAGAGCGCTCAGAAGCAGCAGGTTTCGTCGCACTATGATTTAGGCAACGACTTCTATGCCAAATGGCTCGATCCGTCCATGAGTTACTCTTGCGCCTACTTTAAAAAGGACGACGACACACTGGAACAGGCTCAGCACAATAAAGTCCACTATATTTTGGAAAAACTGGCCCTTGAAGAAGGGATGACCCTCCTCGATATCGGCTGCGGCTGGGGCTACCTCCTCATCGAAGCCGCTAAGAAATACGGTATTAAAGGCTATGGTTGCACGTTGAGTAAGGAACAGTGGAAGAAAGGCCAGGAACGGATTGAAGCCATGGGCCTTCAGGATAAGGTTCAGATAGACCTCGTCGATTACCGCGACCTCGTTGCCGAAGGCCGCCAGTATGACCGCATCGTCAGCGTTGGCATGTTGGAACACGTCGGTCGTTCCAACTATCCTTTATATATGGAAACGGCCAGCCACCTCTTAAAAGACGGCGGCATGTTCCTGCTCCACTACATCAGCGGCCACGACGAAAGCATCGGCAACCCGTGGATGAGAAAATACATCTTCCCGGGCGGAACCTTGCCGTCGCTCCGTGAAATCGTAAGCCTTGCTTATGACAATGACTTCCAGGTCATCGACGTCGAAAGCCTGCGCCGTCATTACTACAAGACGTTGATGTGCTGGTTCGACAACTTCCAGAAGGTTCGCGACGAAGTCATCGCTGCCAGAGGCGAAGAATTTGCCCGCATGTGGGATCTCTATCTCTGCGGCTGCGCCGTCTCCTTCTACATCGGCAATATCGATCTTCATCAGATCTTGATGACCAAGGGAAGTAAGAACGACCTGCCTATGACTCGTTGGTACTAATGGACTTCAATAGTACTTCTTTGTAAAGCGAGAAAAATCGAATATCCACTGAGAGAGGACCTTTTGTGACATAACTATCACAAAAGGTCCTCTCTTTTGGCATAAATATGCCTGCTGCGGCAGACTTCCAGAGTGGACGTACCATTTTAACTATTTACGTAGTGTTTACGTAAAACGTATAACTATACACGTATCGATGATAAAATGGCATTAACACTATGCTTGACTTTTATAGCTCCAACGACTATACTAAAAGCATAGAAACGTTAAACGTTATACGAGTCCGGATTAAATTTATGTTCATTTTAAGAAAAGGAAGTGTACTTTATGATTAAGCAAATCGTAAAAACTTTGGATGGTAACGAAGCTGCGGCACACGTGGCCTATAACTTTACCGAAGTCGCAACTATTTACCCGATCACTCCGTCGTCTCCGATGGCTGAACACGTTGACGTATGGGCAGCCAACGGCCGTAAGAACTTATTCGGCCAGACCGTTAAGTTGGTTGAAATGCAGTCCGAAGCCGGTGCTATCGGTGCCGCTCACGGCGCTTCCGAAACGGGCAGCCTCTGTACCTCCTTTACGGCATCTCAGGGCCTCATGCTGATGATCCCGGTCATGCACCGTCTGGCCGGTGAATTGAAACCGATCGTCCTGCACATCGCAGCTCGTACGGTAGGGACTCACACCATGTCTATCTTCGGTGACCATTCTGACGTTATGGGCTGTCGCAACACCGGTTGGGCCATGCTCTGCAGTGCCAGTGTTCAGGAATGTGCTGACCTCGCAGCTGTCGCTCACTTGGCAACGATCAAAGGCCGCGTACCGTTCATGCACTTCTTTGACGGTTTCCGGACGTCTCACGAAATTCAAAAGATTCAGATGCTGCCGGCCGAAGAATTGGGCAAATTGATCGACCGCAAAGCACTTTATGATTTCAAACACACGGGCCTCAACCCGGAACATCCGGTCATGCGCAGTACCGTTACCAACCCGGATATGTTCTTCCAGTCCCGCGAAGCTAACAACCTCTGGTACCAGCGTCTGCCTTACATTGTTCAGGACTACATGGATCAGATCGGAGAACTGACGGGCCGTCCGTACCATCTCTTCGATTACTACGGGGCTCCCGATGCTGAACACGTCGTCGTCGCTATGGGTTCCGTTACCGGCGCAATCCAGGAAACGATCGATAAACTCAGCAAAGACGGCAAGAAAGTCGGCTTCCTCCAAGTACGTCTCTATCGTCCGTTCTCCCTCGAACACTTCATGAAAGCTATGCCGGATACGGTTCGCACGATTACCGTTATGGACCGCACGAAAGAACCGGGCGCCTTGGGCGAACCGCTTTACGAAGATGTTTGCGCTGCTGTATCTCACATTAAACAGGACGTTACTGTTTTAGCCTGTCGCTATGGCTTGTCGTCGAAAGACGTTCCGCCGGCAGCCATCAACGCCGTATTCAACAACATGGAAGCCCTCCAGCCGAAGAACCACTTCACCTTGGGCATCATCGATGACGTAACCCATCTCTCCATGCCGGATATCCCTATTGCCGTCGATACGGAAGGGACGATCAGCTGCAAGTTCTGGGGCTTCGGTTCTGACGGTACTGTCGGTGCCAACAAGAACTCCATCAAGATCATCGGCGATAATACCGATATGTACGTCCAGGCTTACTTCGAATACGATACCAAGAAATCCGGCGGCGTTACCAAGTCGCACCTGCGCTTTGGCACCAACCCGATCCGGGCTACGTACTACGTAAAAGCGGCGGACTTCCTGGCATGTCATAAACAGGCTTACATGGACACCTATGACATCGTCAGCGAAATCAAAGAAGGCGGCATCTTCCTGCTCAACTGCAACTGGGATAAAGCGGACGTCGCCAACCACCTGAGCAACAAGGTTAAACGCCAACTGGCTGCAAACCACGTAAAATTCTACATCATCAATGCGACTAAGATTGCCGAAGAAATCGGCCTCGGCAGCAACCGTACCAATACGGTCCTCCAGGCAGCCTTCTTCAAACTGGCTAACATCATGCCCATCGATGATGCCGTTAAACATATGAAAGACGCTATCGCTAAGACCTACCTTGCGAAAGGCGAACAGGTCATCTCCATGAACCAGGCAGCTGTCGACCGTGGCATCTCTGACCTCGTCGAAGTCGAAGTCCCGGCAGAATGGAAAGACCTCCCGTCCGATCCGGTCGTCGAAGATACGCGCAATATTCCTGACTTCATTAAGAACGTCGTCGAACCGTCGAACCTTCAGATTGGCGATTCGATTCCGGTCAGCGAATTCGTTCCTTACGCTGACGGTTCCTATCCGCTGGGCACGACGCAGTACGAAAAACGCGGTGTCGCTTCCAAGGTTCCTGAATGGGATGTCGACAAGTGCGTTCAGTGTAACCGCTGCGCCCTGGTCTGCCCGCATGCTGTCATCCGTCCGTACCTCTTGACGGCTGAAGAAAAAGCCAACAGCCCGGAAAGCTTCAAGACCAAAAAAGCCATCGGCAAAGGCCTCGAAGATTATGAATTCCGCATTCAGGTTTCGCCTCTCGACTGCTATAGCTGCAGCGCCTGTGCAAACGCTTGTCCGGCTAAGGCTCTGACCATGAAACCCCTCGATACCCAGCGTCATGAAAGTGAAAACTTTGACTATGCCCTTACCTTGTCGGTAAAAGAAACGGGTCTCGATAAATTCTCCGTTAAAGGCAGCCAGTTCAACCAGCCGCTCCTCGAGTTCAATGGTGCCTGCGCCGGCTGTACCGAAACGTCTTACATGAAGCTTTTAACGCAGCTCTTCGGATCGCGCATGATCGTTGCCAATGCAACGGGTTGTACCCAGGCTTGGGGCTCTGCTATGCCGAGCATTCCGTATACGACGAACCACGAAGGTTTCGGTCCGGCTTGGTCGAACTCGGTCTTTGAAGATAATGCTGAATTTGCCCTCGGTATGTCCCTTTCCATGGATCAGCAGCGCGAAGCAATCATCCTGAAATCGGAAGAACTCCTGCCGCTGACGGAAGGCGCTCTCCACGATGCTATCCAAGCTTGGCTCGATTCTATCGGTGTCGCCAACGAAGGTGAAGTTACGGAAGGCATCAGCCGGACGTACCTCAAAGAATTGATGGCAGCGAAGCTGACCGGCAAAGCAGCTGACCTTCAGAAAGACATCTTGGCTCATAAAGAACACGTCATCAAGAAGACGATTTGGATGTACGGCGGCGACGGCTGGGCTTATGACATCGGTTACGGCGGTTTGGACCACGTCATGGCTACCAATGCCAACGTCAACATCATGCTCGTCGATACGGAAGTTTACTCCAATACGGGCGGTCAGTCGTCCAAGGCTACACCGATCGGTGCTGTCGCTCAGTTCGCAGCTTCGGGCCGTAAGTTCAACAAGAAAGATTTGGGCCGTCTGCTCATGACCTATGGCCATATCTATATCGCTCAGGTCGCTCTCGGCGCTGATGCCAACCAGCTCATCAAAGCCGTTAAAGAAGCTGAAGCTTACAACGGTCCGTCCATCGTCATCGCTTACGCACCGTGCATCAACCACGGTATCAAAGGCGGCATGGGCAACGCTCAGAATGAAATGAAACGCGCCGTAGAAGCCGGTTACTGGCACCTCTACCGCTACAACCCGCTCCTTAAGGAAGAAGGAAAGAATCCGTTCATCCTCGATTCCAAGGAACCGACCCAGTCCTTCCGCGATTACCTCCTCGGCGAAACGAGATACGCAGCCCTTACGCGTACCTTCCCGGAAATTGCCGAAGAACTCTTTGCCAAGGCCGAAGAATTTGCTGCTAAGAAATACGAAGTATACAAAGAATTGGCCGATAAATAATGTTTGCACGACTATAGATTTGCTCAGTCTATAGATTCACGCTCAAAACCATATACATACCCCAAGGCGAAGGCTGCTCCGGCAGCCTTCGTTTTGTATGGGGCTCCTTTTTCCTTCCAAAGAACGCACAGTTTGTGATACAATGAAACAGAAAGCAGGTGGTTACTATGAAGAGGATATGGCTCATCCGCCATGGCGAGAGCATTGCCAATGCCGGTGAAGCGACGGACGATCACAAAAGTATTCCTCTGTCCGAATTGGGACTGAAACAGGCTCAGGCCCTGGCCCTGCAAATACCGAAACAGCCGGATCTCATCGTGACCTCACCGTATCTTCGGGCACAGCAGACGGCCATGTATACTATCGGCCGATTTCCCGATGCGGCCACGGGGATTTGGGATGTCGTCCATGAATTTGTCTATTTGGCGCCGGCCACTTGTGTCGGGACGACATCGGCCCAGCGGCGGCCCAGAGTCATCGACTATTGGCGTAATCTCGATCCCGATTACGTCGATGGAGAAGGGGCCGAAAGCTATCGAAATCTCATCGAGCGCATTCAGCGGACACTGGCCCTTTTGAAGCGGCGCCCGGAAGAATTTATTGTAGTCTTTACCCATGCCCAGTTCATACGGAATTTTCTCTTAGTCTATGAAAATCCGAACCTTCCCGTCGAGGAGTATATGGCAGCCTTCCGGCGCAGCCGTTCGGTCCGCAACGGGCAGATCATCGAGGTTACCATGAACTGGTAGGTTGGTTTTTCATCATCCCTTGCGAAAGGAGTGTTTTAACATGGAATTACAATACAGTGACCATAAGATTTGGATCGAAAATGAACAGGGAAAGGTCGTCGGTGAAGTCGATTTCGTCCAGCGTGACGACGGCAACTATGACATCGTCCATACTTTCGTCGATGACAGCCTGCGCGGCCAAGGGGCTGCCGGAAAATTGGTCAAAGCCGCTGCCGATGAAATCCGTAAGCGCAATAAAAAGACGGCGACCAGCTGCACCTATGCCCAAGCTTGGTTTAAGCGCCATACAGAGGAACAGGATCTCTTGGGATAGTAAACGACGATAACGAAAAAGGCTCCCTGCCTGGCAGGGAGCCTTCTCTATGTTATGATGGGAGAGTGAGTGATATGCGTCTTATTTGAAAATCTTGACCCGTTCTTCAATGGGAGCCTTTTCGATCGGATCCGGTTTCTGTAAGGGATGGCCAAAGGGCATCTGAGCGATGAGTTTCCATTCTTCCGGCACACCGGTCAATTTTTTGACTTCATCGTCGATGAGGGGATTGTAATGCTGGAGGTTGACACCTAAGCCAAGGTCAGTAAGGGCGGTCCAGATGGCGAACTGCATCATGCCGTTAGCCTGCTGCCCCCAGATGGGGAAGTTCTGTGCATACAGCGGAAATTGGTCGGCCAATTTTTCAACGATGGAGATATCGTCAAAATAGAGGACTGTGCCGTACGCGGCGGCAAAGGAATTGATTTTTTCTTCCGTTGCAGCGAAATTAGCTGCCGGTACGATGCCGCGAAGGGTATCCATGGCGATCTGCCAAATCTTATCGTGGGTTTCACCGAAGGCGACGACGACTTTGCCGGACTGCATGTTGAAAGCCGACGGGACTTCGCGGACCATGTCTTCAATCGTCTTTATAATCGTTTCCTGGGAGATAGAAACGTCTTTACTAAGAGCATAGTTTGTGCGCCGATTGGTAACGGCTGTCGTGAAGTTATTCATAAGGCACCTCCTGAGTTTTATTAATTAATAATGAATCTCTTTTATTTTAAGCTAGTATAGCATCTTGTACGATATAAGTCAAGATTTCTTCAGAATTTATGAAGAGACCTTTCTTTTTTTGATAGGGTGAGCTATACTTTTAGCGGCAGCTTTTTGGAGGCCTGGAAACCGGTCGGAAAAGACGCCCCAAGCCACTTGACAGGCCCTATGTCCCTGTGGTAACATTAATACATTGCGTGAGCAAAATTTATTTTTTTGAATTACTAATATGAGGTGATGTAGAAAATGGCAACGAGGAGAGACCCGCGTTTTAAGGAATGTCGCCGGTTCGGAGTTAATGTGTACGGACACCCTAAGGCATTAAAACGCGTACGTAAAGATCAGCGTCAGAAAAAAATGTCTGAATATGGCACGCAGTTATTGGAAAAACAGAAACTTCGCGCATACTACAATTTGCTCGAACGTCAGTTTGTCCGTTATTATGATAAAGCCAAGAAGATGGAAGGCGTAACGGGCCAGAACATGCTGAAATTGTTGGAATGCCGTTTGGATAACTTAGTATACCGCATCGGTTTTGCTAACTCTATCCGCCAGGCACGCCAGATGGTCAACCACGGCCACATTTTGGTCAATGGCAAACGCTGCGATATTCCGTCGGCACACGTAAAAGTTGGTACGGTTATCACATTGAAAGAAGATTCCCGTTCGAACGAAATGTACAAGAAATCCTTCCAGGAATTAAAAGCATTCGACGTTCCCTACGTTGAAAAGAATTTCGATGGCTTCGAAGGCACCCTTACCCGTATGCCTGAACGCGACGAAATCCCTGTAGAAATCAACGAAACACTGATCGTCGAATTGTACTCCAAATAAGAATTATTTGAGTATGATAAAAAAGCGTTGTCTTTCAAAGACAGCGCTTTTTTGATGTGCAAAATAAGAATTCGGTTTGAAGTCAGTCGGCCTGTTCTAATAGAGCAAGGCCTTTGTCGGCAGCATAGTAGGTGCCGGACTGTTTCCCCGCGGTGATGCATCCCGTGTCGACCAGGTCTTTAACGAGAGCCAAATCCGGTTTTTCCGGGGCCGCCATTTCTTCCGGCGTACCTTCTTCACGTTCGACGGCGGCGATGTAGGCCGCTTTTCGATCGTCATCGGTCGGTTCTTTTTCGATGTAGGTCAGAGACGGCAGGTAGAGAGGATAGTCGTTCTTGGCCTCCAGGAAGAATTTCCCAATTCCGATGGCCTTGCTGAGAAGATTGCCTTCCTCGGTCTTGATGTCCATTTCATCGCAGATGTTTTCGATCTTATTGGAAGAGAAATGGTAGTATTTTTTGGCGGCTTCCATCGTGTCGGCATAGCGGAAGGACGGGGCCTTGATGCCGTAAATGTGAAGGGCATGGGTCAGGCAGCCCAGGACGAAGGGGGCGTTGTGGGCGATGAGGGTCTTGCCTTCGATGAGTTTTTCAAGACCGGCCTGCCAGTATTCGCCGAACTCATCGGCTTTAGACAAGTCTTCCCAGCGATGTCGGCCTCCCGTAGCGGACAAGTTGTTTTCAGGCGGACGGATGTAGAAGTACCGCGTGTCTTTTATCTCGCCCTTATCAAATTCGGCCAGAGCCAGGAGACAGATGGAGTAAGGCTGCTCATTGGCAAGCTCGATGGCGATACTCGTAAAGTGCTGGGGGAAGCGACGGAGTTTTCCCTTTTCGACAAGGGGATACTTGTAGTAGCCCTTTTCCGGTTTGATGTCGTATTGGTGGAGATTGTCGACTTTTACGTGGACCTTGGTCACCAGGTCTTTTTCATACTTTGCCTTGCGCCGCTTTTTTCTAAGGGCCGACGTCAGGGAGTAGAGAACGGCGCCGATGAAGATGATGGTCGCGACGGTGGTTACGATGTGGATGAGGGAATCCATAACTATCAATCCTTTTCAGTGTATTATTCTTGGAAAAAATTCATGTTGTAGCAGGCTCGGAAGGCACGATTGGCTGCATTGCCGTTGGCCGAGAGGCGGTCTGTCGTCTTGACTTCCGGGTTAGCCAGGGCCAGGGTAGACAGGATATTACCGGCAGGGTCGTAGCCGACGTCGCCTAAGGTCTGCGTTTTTACCGATTGGGATTTAAAATTGTAGAAAAAATTGTTATCATATCCTTGTAAGGTATTGTTGGCATAATCGTACGTCACGACCGTCGCCCGGATGATGTAGTACGGCGGATCGTAGCGAACGGACTGGATCGTATTCATGTCGATGTACGATTCCGTCGTATCGTCGTGGCCGACTTGGACGAAGCGGGGATTGTTGTCGAGAAAATTATTCGCCGATGCGAAAAGGGTCAACAAAAAGAAGAAGGAGACGGCAAGACTGGCCGTTTTTTTGAACATAAGGCATACTTCCTTTCTGGCCTTTTTAGAAAGGCCGTATTAGCTATAAATATATTATATAGGAATTGACAGACAATACAAGAATATATATTGTAGAAGTAGGAGTTTAGACAGATCAGGTCGAATACTATAAGTATAGAGGTGATAATAGTGGATGTGATATACATTGGACTGCCCTTTGTCTTTTGGCAGGAAGATGAATCGAAACACGGGCTGGATATTCACGTGACCGAAGGGTTCCAAAAAATAGGGTTTCACGTCTATCCGCTCAACGCCGGCGACAATGCGGAAGAGATTTGTGCGGCTTACAACCTGCATACGTCTTTTGTCGAAGAAGAAGCCGATATTGCGCCGACGGAAGAATTTATTTCGGAACACGTCTTATGGGAAGATTTCCCCTTGCTGTATATTTCGGAAGCGGCGGCGACGTCAGAAGATGAATATACACAGTTCGTCTTCCATACGGCGGAACTGGCTCGGGAAAACGGACTCATCGTGGCGGCAGAAGTTGCCGAATGCGACGAGGATGAAGACGATCCCTATCCTTGGCGGGCTATGGCGACCGTCCTTTGGGCTCACGGGGATATCTTGCCGACGGGCAGTCCGAAGTGTGCCGTCCGACTGGCAATCGGAACGGGAATTACCGTGTCCGACGGCAACGAAGAGCGGCACTATGACAAGCAAGTTGTCAGCGAAATGTTTATTCCTTATTTTCTCCAGGGACTCTTAGAAGGACAAGACCCCTTTTCCATCGCAGCATCGTACGAGTCCTGAGTTAGGAGGGTTTTACTTTGAATCACAAAAAAACAGAAGAACACCCGTTGCGGGCAGCCATTCTTACCATCAGCAACAGCCGTACCTTTTCCGACGATACGAACGGATTGCTCATTCAATCGCTGTTGGCACAGCACGGCCACCAAGTCGTCGACTATCAGATCGTGAAGGACGACCGGGCCGAAATTGAACGCCATCTCCATGAATGGGTATGCAGTGTTGACCTGGTCATTACCAGCGGCGGTACGGGGATTGCCAAACGGGACGTGACCGTTGAGACCGTGGAAGCCCTCTTCGATAAAACGATTCCGGCCTTTGGCGAAATGATGACTTACTTTGCCTATCGGCGGGTCTGCGGCGTTCAGGCTATGGCCTATCGGGCGACGGCCGGCATCATCCACCAGTGTCAGGTCTACTGCCTGCCGGCCCTTCCCAGCCTGATTAAAATCGGCATGGAAAAAATCGTCCTGCCCGAAGTGTTCCATCTGTATTCGGAAATCAAGAAATGATGGGGAAGTCGAAACTGGTATTGGTAACGGGCGGGGCCCGGAGCGGCAAGAGCGACTTTGCAGAGCGCTATGCTGCGGTCCTGCCCGGCCGTCATGCCTATGTGGCGACGGCTTTCGTTTCTGATGATGAAATGGCCCGGCGAATCGCCCTTCATCGGAAGCGCCGGCCGGCATCGTGGGCGACTTGGGAAGTTCCCCGTCACTTGCCCGACGTCGTCGACGACCTTTGTAAGCAGGCCGATGTCGTCCTCGTCGACTGCCTGACGATTTATTTTTCAAATTATCTGTGGGACCATGACGGAGAGAGTGACGATGTTCTCCTGGATGGGGCTCTGACGGAGCTTAGGACCATCTTGAAGGCCTTTCGAAGGGCCGGTGTAACGGCTGTTTTGGTTACCAATGAACTGGGAAGCGGCATCGTGCCCATGGAGCATGTCAGCCGTCTCTATCGGGATATTATGGGCCGCATCAATCAGGAAGCGGCCAGCGAGGCCGATGAAGTCTACGTGTCGGTCTGCGGCATTACGACGGAATGGAAGCATCGGGCCGTGATCCTGCCGGAGGTGAACCCATGAAAGCCTTTCTGATAGCCCTGCAATTTTTATCGCGGATCCACCTGGCGTCGCAGGATGTTTGGACGGACGAAGACTTTGGCCGTTCAGTGATGTTCTTTCCTCTCGTAGGCCTTATCATCGGCCTTTTATTGGCCGCCTTGTACGGCGCTTTGTCGTTTATTTTGGATCCTTTTGGCCGCGCCGTCTTGGTCGTGGCCTTTTGGTTCTACCTGACCGGGGGACTCCATGCCGATGGCTATATGGATACGGCTGACGGTCTTTTTTCCGGCCGCAGCCGGGAACGGATGCTGGACATCATGAAGGACAGCCGCGTCGGTTCTGGCGGCGTCATGGCCTTCGTCTTTTTGGTCCTTTTAAAAGTGACTTTTTTGAGTCAGCTCGAACCGAAAGCCGCTGTCTTCAGCCTCGTGGCCATTCCGGCAGCAGCTCGGTTCGGAACGCTGATCAGTATTTTCCAGTTTCCCTATGCCCGTAAAGAGGGACTGGGAAAGGCCTTCGTGACCTATGGTCCGCCCTATACGACGGCGAAGGCCTTGATGCTGGCTCTCTTGCCCGTATTCCTTTGCGGGCCTTTTTATTTGGCCCTCTTAGGGTCGGCCATGATCTTGTCCCTATGGGTGAACCACGGCATCAGCCGAAAACTCGGCGGCGTCACAGGCGATACGTACGGCGCCGTCATCGAAGGCAGTGAAATGGTTTTGCTTCTTCTCGTCGTTATCGGTAGCAAGGCCGTTCATTTCCTGTTATAATATCTATGTCTCTCGCTTGGGACGGCGCTTATTTTCCGGCGTCCGTCCTTTTTGTAAGGATGGGACGACACGAAGCTTTTTAGATGAATTTTCGATAATGGAGGATATTCATGATTACATTATATTTAGCGCGTCACGGTGAAACGGACGGAAATGTACAGCAGTGGTACCAAGGTTCTACCGATGTACCCATCAATGCCCACGGGCTGGAACAGGCCAAACACCTCGGTGACTTTTTCAGCCATACCCACCTCGATGCCGTATACAGCAGTACCCTCCAGCGGGCCATGGCCACGGCGGAATGCGTAGCGGCGCCGCACGGCTTGTCGGTCATCCCAGATGAATCGTTGAAGGAAGCCGATTTTGGTGAATGGGAAGGCCATACGTATGAAGAGATTACGACCAAGTGGCCGGGCGAGCTGGAAGCGGTCTACGCGTCAGACGGGACCTTGCCGGCTCGGGGCGGCGAATCGTTCTGCCAGGTCCGGGATCGTATTTTAAAGGGAACCCGAGACATCCTGGCCAAGCATAAGGACGGCGACAGCGTGTTCATCGTCTCCCACGGAGCGGCCATCCGCTGCCTCCTCTTCGGCCTTTTAGGCCTCGATATGCGCCGTATCTGGTGCTTCCAACAGTTCAATACGGCCTTCAATGTCGTCGAATATTACGGCGACCGCAACGTCTTGACCCTCCTCAACAGCACCCGTCATTTAGAAGGTACGGCCGGCTATCTGCCCCAGTGGGACAAGATGCCTTCTTTATAGGAGCGCCTATGGGAAAGGCGATGCGTCTCGATAAACTCCTGGGCCATACGGGCTGGGGGACGAGAAAGGAATTAAAAGACTTATGTAAGAGCGGTCAGGTCACGATAAACGGTGCCATCTGCCGCGACAGCAGTCGTAAGGTCGATCCGGAAGCGGACGTCGTCGCCGTCGGCGGAGAGATTGTATCTTATGAAGAATATATTTATCTCATGCTCTATAAGCCTGCCGGCGTCGTGTCGGCTACGGAAGACAACGTGTCGCAGACGGTCTTGGATCTCCTGCCGCGCCGGTATCAGGGAAGCCGCCTGTTTCCCGTCGGCCGGTTGGATAAAGATACGACGGGCCTCTTGTTTTTGACCAATGACGGAACCTGGGCCCATGGCATTACGTCGCCGAAGAAACATCAGCCCAAACGCTATGAAGCCGTCGTCGAAGGCGATATTCCCTCTGATATAGGGGAACGCTTCGCTTCTGGAATCGTCCTTTCTGACGGTCTCGAATGCCTGCCGGCAACTGCGGAAAAGACGGGGGAACACACCATTACCGTCGTCGTTGAAGAGGGAAAATTCCACCAGGTAAAACGCATGTGTGCTGCCGTCGGACTTACGGTGACGGCACTCCATCGCCAATCTATCGGTCCGGTCTTTCTCGACGAAGGGCTGCGCCCCGGTGAGTTTCGTCCGCTCACGGATGACGAACGAGACAGCTTATCGTGATAATGGAGAATATATCCTTTTGATTTTTTTCCTTTTCAGGCAAGATAAAATATGGTATTATAAAATATGATTGAATTAATATAAGGTGATAGTATGATAGAACAACGAATTGCCGATTTGCGTGCCTTCCTCGAAGCACACGATGCCGACGGCGCCATTATCGTTCAGCCCGAAAACCTGCGTTACTTCAGCGGTTTTACCGGCGGCGAAGGGGCCTTGGTCATCGGCCTTGATAAGGCCGTACTGTGGACCGATTCCCGGTATACGGAACAGGCCGCACAGCAGTCGGGCTCGTGGTATGACATCGAAAATCATCAAGGGGCCTTGGCCCGCTCCATACGCCAATCCCTGACGGAGATGGAAATCGGTGTTGCGGCCTACGAAGAAAATTTTCTGACCCATTATTTATATGAAGCCATTGCCGACGGGGCCTTCTGCGGCTTCCTGCCCTGCGATTTGACCCATCTTCGGGCCGTCAAAGAATCGTACGAACTGGAAGCGACACGCAAAGCAAGTCAGATCGCCGACAAGGCCTTTTCGGACCTCCTGCCTTACATCAAGCCGGGTGTTACGGAAAAGGAAATGGCCGCCAGACTTGAAAGCAATATGCTGCTTCTCGGGTCTGAAGAAAAATCTTTTACGACGATCGTCGCCTCGGGCAAGCGCTCGGCCATGCCTCACGGTACAGCCAGCTCCAAGGTCATTGAAAAGGGCGATTTCGTTACCTTTGATTTCGGTGCCGTTTGGGATGGGTATCATTCCGATATTACCCGTACCGTCGTTGTCGGCAAGGCGACAGAGGCTCAAAAGGATTTCTACAATCTCATCTTAGAAGGGCAGCAGATGGGCGTATCGCTGGTAAGAGCGGGGAGCTCCTGCCGAGCCATTGACTATGCCGTTCGCAATTATTTTGCCCGCTATCACGTCAGTCAATATTTTACCCATTCCCTGGGACATGGGACGGGGCTTGAAATCCATGAACAGCCGGTGCTGTCACCTCGCTCGACCGGTGTCTTACAAGAGAATATGATAGTCACGGTCGAACCGGGACTGTACATAGAAGGCAAGTTTGGCGTCCGCATTGAGGATTCCGTTGCCGTAACAGCCGACGGCTGTGAAATTTTAACCAAAACACCCAAAGAATTGATGGAGCTGTTATAGGAGGAGTTTAGACATGATTACAAGTAATGATTTCAGACCAGGCGTAACGATTGAAATCGACGGCCAGGTATGGCAGGTTGTTGAATTTCAGCATGTAAAACCGGGTAAGGGCGCTGCCTTCGTACGCGCTAAGATTAAAAACCTCGAAACCGGTGCCGTTATCGAACGCACATGGAATGCCGGCGAAAAGGTTCAGGACGGCCACGTCGACCGCCGCCAGATGCAGTACCTTTATGAAAATGAAGGCATGTACTGTTTCATGGATAATGAAACGTATGAACAGATTGAATTGAACAAAGATGCCTTGGGTGATGCAGCTAACTTCCTCAAAGAAGAAATGAATGTATCGGTCATGATGTTCAAAGGCAAGGTCATCGGCATCGATTTGCCGGCTTCCGTTGAACTTAAAGTCATCGAAACCGACCCCGGCGTCCGTGGTGATACAGCTACCGGCGGCAGCAAACCGGCCACGCTTGAAACGGGTTATGTCGTCAAAGTACCGCTCTTTATCAATGAAGGCGAAGTTCTCCAAATCGATACGAGAACCGGCCAGTATATCGGCAGAGCTTAAGGTTAACGGATTACCGTGTTAGCCGCTAGCATAGGGTATTCAAGGGGCTTCGCGCGTGCGACAGCCCCTTTTTTTGGATGAAAGAGGTGATGTCCATGGAAACGACAGAAGTCAATGAATGGGGGAGTATTCACATTTCCCAACAAGTCATTGCCGCCATTGCTTCGCTGACGGCGGCCAAGGTTCCGTCAGTCGCTGCTTTAGGAACGAATATTGCCGATGCGGCGGCTGAAAAACTGGGCCGGACACGGCCTAATCACGGTGTCGATGTCTCCATTGACGGACAGGTGATTGAGTTGACCGTCCGGCTGCTCATCCGCTATGGCTGCCGCATCCCTGACGTCGCCTTGGAAGTCCAAAAGACGGTCAAAGACGCCGTTGAAAAGGCGACGGCCTGCCCCGTTGCGGCCGTTCACATCATCGTCCAGCAAGTGGTTTTCGAGGAGGCCGGTCAAGATGGATGACAATCAGGACTTTGCTTATGCCGTCAGTGATAAGGCCCTGCGCAACATTGCCGAAACGGCGGCCAAAGACGTGGACGGCGTCACGGCCGTGACCCGCTGCAGTGTTTCCGTAAAAGACGGCAGTGTCTCCCTTCGCTTGGGCATCCGTGCTGTCTATGGTGTTAACCTGCATGAGTTGGCCCTCGCCATCCAAAAGTGTACCGCCGGGGCTGTGCAGGATATGGCCGACCCGAAGGGCCTTGATATTTCTGTTACTATAGAAGATTTGGTACTGCCGCCGGCAGATTAGTTACCAACAGGAGGTTTTTTGTGAGCAGACATAAAGCGCGCCAAGAGGCGCTCGAACTCTTATATTCCCGTGAATTTCACGAAGAAAACGACATTCAGTACCACGAACATGAAATCATGGAAAGCGATTTCATCACGACGGATATGCTGACTGAAGACGGTCCGGAACTCAGTGAATCGGAACGGCATACGTACAGCCAGTACCTCGTCGAAACGACGACGGCTCATCGTGCTGAATTGGACGACATCATCCGTCCCTTCGTCAAAGGCTGGGAAATTGAACGGATGAACCGCATCGACCGCAATATTTTGCGCTTGGCTCTGTGCGAACTGGTCTACCCGAAAGAAACGTTGGCGCCGTCCATTGTACTCAATGAAGCCATTATCCTGGCCAAGGAATTCAGCGGCGATAAGTCGGCGAAATTCGTCAACGGCATCCTCGGCGCTTACGTAAGGTCGAAAGACTGATGGATACCTATCTCGGTATCGATACCAGCTGCTATACGACGTCCCTGTGCCTGGTCGATGAAACCTATGGCGTCGCTGCTGATGAACGGATCATCCTGACGGTTCCCAAAGGCGGCCGCGGCCTGTCCCAGTCGAACATGGTCTATCAGCATACGCGCAACCTGCCGGTTCTCTTTGAACGGGCGGCAGCAGTACTGAAGACGCGCCGGATTCGGGCTATTGCCGTGACCGACCAGCCACGGCGCCGGGACGACTCGTATATGCCGGCTTTTTTGGCAGGCCTCGGGTATGCCCGGGCTCTCTCGGCCGTCTTACAGGTACCCTTATACCGCTTGAGCCATCAGGAAAATCATTTGCTGGCTGTTCTTCGCAGTTTGGGGAAAATCGAAAAAGAGCCTTTTTACGGTATCCATCTCTCTGGCGGTACGACGGAGCTCGTCCGGGCCGTTGTCGACGATAAAGGCCTTGACATCACCCGCATCGGCGGTACGAGCGACATCAGCGCCGGCCAGTTCATCGACCGCATGGGCGTCGCCATGAATCTGCCATTTCCGGCCGGTGTCCACGTCGATAAGATGGCACAGTCGTTTTCGGGAACCCTCAAAGGAGCCTCGGTCTTTTTTAAAGACGGTGAAGTCAGTTTTTCCGGTCCCGAATCACAGGGTCAGCGGTTTTTAAAGGACGGGGACGCCGATATACCTCGACTCTGCCGCTGGACGCTGGCTACGGTTTGGAGGGGACTTCATCGCCTCCTCGATTACGCCGTCTCTGACGGCATGACCCACCTCGTCGCGGCCGGCGGCGTCATGTCCAATGCCTATCTGCGCCAAGAACTGGGCACATACTGCAAAAAAAAGCACATCCGACTCGACCTTGCCGAGGACGGATTCAGTGCCGACAATGCTTCGGGAGCTGCTTTTTGGGCGGCCCTACAGGAAGGGAAGAAATGATGAAATATGCATCGGTTACGGACGTCGTCCGCCGCATTAAAGAGGATATACAGAAGGATTACCGACTGCAGAGCATTGCCATGGAAGGCAACGTCATCGGTTTGAAGCAGGCATCTAACGGCCATTATTATATGAATATCCGTGATGAAGCCTGTTCTCTACGGGCTATTGTCTTTCGCAGTCGGGTTACGGCTGCCGTAAGGGCCCTGCGCGAAGGGGATCACGTCGTCGTCATCGGCGCCGTCAACGTCTATGAAAAAGGCGGCGCCCTGTCCTTTATCATTGAACAGCTCTTTTCCCAGGGGACGGGATCCCTCCAGGCTCAGTACGAACAGATTAAGAAAGACCTGGAGGCCAAGGGCTATTTCGACAGTTCCCATAAAAAAGAACTGCCTCGCTTTCCCTGGCGCATCGGGGTCCTGACTTCAGCGACCGGTGCTGTTCTCCATGATATCCGCCGCATTGCCGGAGAACGGAATCCCTTTGCCGACATCGTCCTCCGACCCATCCCCGTCCAGGGAGAAGGCGTCGATAAGACCATTGCTGCCGCCATCGATGAGATGGGCAAGCGAAAAGACTTGGACATTCTCATCGTCGGCCGCGGCGGCGGATCGATGGAAGACCTGTGGTGCTTCAACAGCCCGGCTGTCGTAAAGGCCATCTATGGGGCTAAGGTCCCGGTTATTACGGCCATCGGTCATGAAACGGATACGACCTTGGCCGACTATGCCGCCGATGTACGGGCGGCGACACCGACCCATGCGGCAGAACTGGCTTTTTTTGATTTTGAGGAAGCCCAGCTCGACTTAGCCGCCTTGGCGGAACGGGCGTATGACATCATTGTGCGGCGTATCGACAGTGAAAAGCGCCGCGTCGACGCCGCGGCCGGTCGGCTTAACCTGCCGCACTATGAACGCTTTTTGGAAATGAAAAAGGCTCAATTGGCCTTGCTCATGGAAGGTGCCGGCCATCAGTGGCAGCGGCAGCTCGAACAAGGACAGAGTAGAATTCTGGCCTTAAAAGGCCGCCTGGACGGCCTGAATCCGGAAAACCTCGTGCGCCGCGGCTACGGCCAGCTCGTACAGGACGGAAAAATCATTACCGCCATCGACAGCGTAGCCGCCGACAAACCCCTTGAAATACAGCTCGTCGACGGTACGATTGTGACAGACGTGAAAGAGGTGAAGCGATATGGCAAGAACGACGGATAAACTGAAAAATTTTGAAAGCAATTACGAGAAACTGGAACAGCTCGTCCGCGACCTCGAAGCGCCGGATTTGACGCTTAAACAGTCCCTCGATTTATATGAAAAGGCCGTTAAATTGTCCAAGGACTGCGAAGACGCCTTGGATTATGCCCGCCAGAAAGCAGCGGCCATGGTCGATAAAGGCGACGAAACGGCTGATGTGGCAGAAGGAGTGCTGGACTTATGATGTTTAAAGACTATTTGAACGATAAAAAGAATCATATCGAAACAGTCCTTAAACAGCTTCTTCAGACGAAGCAGCCCCAGTTTGGGACCTTGTATGAATCGATGAATTACAGCCTCATGGCCGGCGGCAAACGGATCCGCCCGGTTCTCATGTTGGCGACGATCGAAGCCTTGGGGCATGATGCGGCGCCTTATACGGAAATGGCCTGTGCCCTGGAATGTATCCATACCTATTCTTTGATTCACGACGATTTGCCCTGCATGGATAACGATGATCTGCGCCGGGGCAAACCGACGAATCACGTTATGTACGGGCCGGGCATTGCCACTCTCGCCGGTGACGGCCTCTTGACCTTTGCCTTTGAACTCCTGGCTCGTCAGAAGGACATGGATCCGGATAAACTGAACCGCTGTATTGCCGTCATTGCCGAGGCAGCCGGTCCTTCCGGCATGGTCGGCGGTCAGGCCTTTGACCTGGCGTCAGACGGCAAGATGGAAATCGGTCGGGAAGGGATGGAACTCCTCCATCGTTCTAAGACGGGAGTCATCTTCAAAGCGGCCATCGATATGGCGGCCATCGTTTCTGAGGCCGAACCGGCCGTCCGAAAGGCCCTCGATGAATACGCGACCTATATGGGACTGACCTTCCAGATTACCGATGATATCCTCGATGTCGTCGGCGACGAAGCCCTTTTGGGAAAACCTGTCGGCAGCGACCTTAAAAACGACAAGGCGACGTATGTCACCATATTTTCCCTCGAAGAAGCGCGGAAAATGGCGCGCGATGCGGCTGATAAAGCCGTTATGGCCCTTGAACCCTTAGGGGACAAGGCCTGGTTCCTGAAGGAACTCGTCGAACACCTGCTGACCCGGGTCCATTAATGATAGGAGAGGTAAGATCGTATGCAGCATAAAGAAAGACTGGACGTACTCCTCGTCAACCGCGGCTTGTCTGAAAGTCGGGAAAAAGCCAAGGCTACCATCATGGCCGGCCTGGTTTTCGTTGACAATCAGCGCGTCGATAAGGCCGGTACCAAACTGGCCGACGACGTAGAAATCACCGTCAAAGGCAATCCCATTCCCTACGTCGGCCGCGGCGGCCTGAAATTAGAAAAAGCGATGGAAATATTTCCCATCGACCTTACGGGAAAGACGATGATGGATATCGGCGCCTCGACAGGCGGCTTTACAGACTGTGCCCTTCAGCGCGGCGCCGTGAAAGTCTTTGCCGTCGACGTCGGCTACGGTCAGTTGGCTTGGAAACTCAGGACCGATGAGTGCGTTGTCAATATGGAACGGACCAATATCCGCAACGTCACCGTTTCCGATATCGGCGAGCCCGTGGACTTCATTTCCATCGACGTCTCCTTTATTTCCCTCCTCAAAATCATGCCGGCCGTCGTGCCCCTTCTGGCACCGGGCGGCGTCATGGTATCCCTTATAAAACCTCAGTTTGAAGCCGGGCGGGAACACGTCGGCAAGGGTGGTATCGTCCGCGATATCACCGTCCATCGTGACGTCATCCGCCGCGTCGTCGACGGCATCGCCGAAAACGGGCTGTCGCCGCTGGGGCTCACGTTTTCCCCGATAAAGGGGGCCGACGGCAATATCGAATATCTGTTGTACAGCCGTAAAGATGAACCTTGTCACAACGATATCACCGATGACGTCGTCGAAGATATTGTCGGTAAATCTCATGAAATGTAGGTGATTTCTCATGCGTATCGGTATTTTTCCGAACCTTGTTAAACGCGAAAGCGCAGCGATCGTCAAAGAACTCATCCGGATTTGTGAAGCCCGGGGTCTTGAATACTACTTGCCGGCTTACGTCAGTGAGAGCTGTCAGCCGGCCTATCAGGAAATTGCAGCCGACCATTTCCGGCCGCGAATGACGATTTACGACACCATCGATATCGCCATGGTTCTCGGCGGCGACGGGACGATTCTTAAGATGGCCAATAAATTTGCTTCGGCAGACGTCCCCATTTGCGGCATCAACCTCGGTTCCTTGGGGTTCCTCTATGAAGTCGAAACGCGGAACCTCGAACAGCGTCTGGACGATATCCTGGCCGGAAAATATTTCCTCGAAGAACGGATGATGCTCCATGCCGATCTGTGCTACGAAGACGGTATGATTCAGTCTCTTCCCGATGCCTTAAATGATATCGTCATCGGCCACGGAAATGTCGGCAAATTGATCCGCGTCGACCTCAGCATCAACGGTCATTTTATTCAGCAGTATCCCGGTGACGGCCTCATCGTATCGACGGCGACGGGCAGCACGGGTTATACGTTTTCGAGCGGCGGCCCCATTGCAGCGCCGAGTGTGCCCTGCATCATGGTAACGCCAATCTGTCCGCATCTGCTCCTGAAAGTACCCCTGGTCCTGCGCGACGACGATCAGATTTCAGTCACGTCGGCCCACAGCCGCAACAGCGTCCGCGTCTCCGTTGACGGCGTGATGGATCAGGAATTGATGGGCAATATGACCCTTGAAATCCGAAAAGCCGATCACGTACTGAAACTGATTCGTTTTAACCAAAATTATTTTTATAGTAATTTATTTACTAAGATGATGGGAAATGATTGATATGTATCCATTCCGCAATGCCGTTACGGTATCGCACATGCTCCTCGATCCCTATGTCCACCGGGCCGGAGTGATTGTCGATATGACCTGTGGGAACGGATATGATACGGCTTTTTTGGCAAAACTCATGCCGGCCGATGCCGTCCTCTATGCCTTTGATATACAGCCCTGTGCCGTTGAACGGACGAAACAGCGGCTTCTGGAAGAAAAGCTGACCGACCGCGATGTCCGCTGCCAGTGTGGCTCTCATGACGAACTCTTGGAAACGGTCCCTGACGGCATCGATGTCATGGTATTCAATTTGGGCTATTTGCCGTCCGGAGACCATCATATCCATACGGATTATGAAATAACACTAAGGGCTCTAAAAATAGGCTTGAATAAAATTGCGATAAATGGGATAATTATAATAGCAGCTTATCCCGGTACTGAGGCCGGCGCTCAGGAAGAAAGAGCGCTGCAATCATTTTTGAAGGACGTACCCCAAGGGGCCTTTCACGTCTCGTCGTGGAAACCCATCAATGAGGTCCACTGTCCGCCCTTATTATATGTCGTACAGAAGAGAGGGAAAGGTCATTATGAAAAGATTTCGCTACACAAAGATTAAAGAGATTGTCCAGTCCAGACCGATTGAAACACAGGAGGAATTAGCCAAGGCACTGCAGGAAGAAGGCATTGAAGTCACCCAGGCGACGGTGTCCCGTGATATCAAAGAACTGATGCTGATCAAGGTCCCGACCAGTGACGGCCATTATCGCTATGCTTTGTCGCCGGAACAGAACATGCTCATGTCCAAGAACCGCATGGCCCGTCTCTTCCAGGACTCCATCGTCCGCGTCGATTCGGCTTACAATCAGATCATCGTCCATACCCTGCCGGGATCGGCCAACCATATTGCCGCTGCTATGGACCATGCCCGCTGGGAAAACGTCATCGGTACCTTAGCCGGCGACGACACGGTCCTGCTCATTGTGAAAGACACAGAAACAGTTCCTAAATTGATTAAATTGATCGTATCGTTGATGAAGGAATGAGGTTCTTATGCTGCAGTCCCTGCACATTCATAACTTTGCGCTGATTGAAGACCTGCATTTGGACTTAGAGGACGGAGTGACGATTTTTACCGGCGAAACAGGGGCCGGCAAATCGATTCTCCTCGACGCCATCGGTATGTTGGCCGGAAAACGGGCGTCGGCCTCCTTCGTCCGCCACGGCACCGAGGGCTTTCTCGTCGAAGGCTCGTTCTTTTTTGCCGATATGCCTGCCAAATTGGCAGCCCTTTTGGCAGATAATCACATC
Source organism: Megasphaera massiliensis (assembly GCF_036305205.1). Taxonomy (NCBI): domain Bacteria; kingdom Bacillati; phylum Bacillota; class Negativicutes; order Veillonellales; family Veillonellaceae; genus Megasphaera; species Megasphaera massiliensis. The sequence continues at coordinate 94,172 of NZ_JAXIXE010000014.1, read as the reverse complement.
GAAGTTGACGAGGGACAGCTCATCATTTCCCGGCAGTTCCAGCGCAGCGGAAGGGGGACCATTCTGGTTAACGGCACCTTGGTGCCGACGGCGGTCCTGCGCCGCGTAGGCGATTATCTTCTCGATATTCACGGCCAGTTCGACAACAGCCTCATCTTTAATCCTGCCTATCACGTCGCCATTTTAGACGGCCTCAATGACGACGTCCGTAAGGCCAGAGAAACGTATGACGAGCTCTATGTCACGTGGCATAAAACGGAAAGGGCCATCAAGGCCCTGCGCCGCGATGAAGGCGAAAAGGCTCGGATGCTCAGTATCCTGGCCTTTCAAATCAAAGAAATCGAAGGGGCGGAGTTAAAGGAAGGCGAAGACGATGAGCTTGAAGGAAAGATCAATAAGGCGTCCCATGCGGAACACCTGAAGGATAATCTGCGGGATGCCATCTTTGCGTTAGAAGGCGGCGAGCGTCAGACCGGGGCTATCGAACAGTTAGAGACGATTCACCGCAGCCTCGAGAAGGCCTCGACCTACGACGATACCTTCAGTGCCTTGTCAGGAAAGGTAGAAACCTTGTCCTATGAAATCGAAGATATCCACGATGCTCTTCTTCGCTATGCCGATTCCTTCGACTTCGACGAGCACGCTTTGGACGCCATGCAGTCTCGCATGGCAGCCATTGAAAAATTAAAGCGCAAATACGGCGTCACCGTGGCTGACATTTTGCAGTTTTTGGCCAAAGCCAAGGAAGACTATGAACGCCTTGACCAGTCGGAAAGCCACTTGGCAAAACTCGAGGCGCAGCTGGCGAAAGAAGCGGAGGCTGTACGGCATCAGGCAGGGGTTTTACTGGATTTGCGCCATAAAGCCGATGCCCGGTTCAGCAAGGTTATGACTGAGACCTTAAACAAGCTAGGTATGCCCAATAGCCGCATTGCCTTCCACATAGAGCCTATGAAGGAAATTTCACCGGACGGTGCTTCCGGCATTGAACTTTATTTTTCGGCCAATACGGGGGAAGCTATGCAGCCCTTGGCAAAAATTGCCTCCGGCGGTGAAGTCTCGCGTATTGCCTTGGCCTTGAAGACGACCGGGTCCGGCCAGGATGCCGATAAGACCATGATTTTCGATGAAATTGACGTCGGCATCAGCGGTCAGACGGGCCTTCAGGTCGCCGACCATATCCGGAAACTCGCCGGCCGAGGACAGATTTTCTGTATCACCCACTTGCCGCAGACGGCGGCCATTGCCGACCACCATTTCTTCATCTATAAGAAGGAAGCCGACGGTCGGACGGTCACCCAGGTACGCAGCCTTTCTGACGGTGAACACGTCCTTGAAATCGCCCGCATGTTTGCCGGCAACGATACGACAAAAGCCAGTATTGAAGCGGCCAGACAGATCGTACAACAGGTGAAGGGATCGTAAGGCAGCCTTCGAAGTGACAGATACAGGTTGACGAATGTCCGCGATAGGTATATAGTTAAAGATAATTTTAAAATAAAAATACGCTATCAAATCATAAAACTACAGGGGGAATCAATATGCTTCGTGTATTAGTAAATGGGGCAGACGGCCGCATGGGAAGCCAGGTCGTCAAAGCCGTCTTTGAAGATCCGGAACTGACCGTCGCCGGCGGTGTCAGTATCGACCACGTCGGGGAAGACGTCGGCGAAGTCGCAGGTATCGGTCATTTAGGCCTTGCCATCGAAGGCGATTTTGCCAAGGCCCTTGACGATATTAAGCCGGACGTCGTCGTCGATTTTACGACGCCTGCCGTCATTTTTAAAAATGCTAAAACCTGCATAGCTCACGGCATCAACATGGTCGTCGGTACGACGGGACTTACTGCCGAACAGCGTCATGAGCTCCATGCCCTGGCTTTGGAAAAGAAGACCAGTATCTTCATTGCACCGAACTTTTCCATCGGCGCCGTTTTGATGATGAAGTTGTCGACGGAAGTCGCGCCCTATCTGCCGGACGTTGAAATCATCGAGCTCCACCACAACAATAAACTCGACGCTCCGTCGGGGACGGCCATCATGACGGCTGATAAAATCGATGAAGCGCGGAAAGCTGCCGGTGTTAAGGCAGCTCCGGACAAGACCCATGAAAGCCTGGACGGGGCCCGCGGTGCTTCTGTTGCCGGCATTCCCATTCACAGTGTCCGTCTGCCGGGATACGTAGCCCACCAGCAGGTCCTCTTCGGGGGATACGGCGAATTACTGACGATTCGTCACGATTCGATCGACCGTAAATCTTTCATGCCCGGCGTCATCTTAGCCGTTAAGAAAGTAAGCTCCCGTCCGGGACTCGTCTTCGGGCTGGAAAACTATTTATAAATAAAGAACCATGAGGAAAGGAAGTTTGTTATGACGAAAGAACCGGTAGTAGCGATTTTAGGTGCCACAGGTGCCGTAGGCCAAGAATTTATCCGCCTGATTGAAGAACGAAAATTCCCGTACAGCCAATTGAAGTTGTTGGCATCCCACCGTTCGGCCGGCAAGAAATTGACGGTCAATGGCAAGGAATATACCGTTGAAGAAGCCAAGCCGGAATCCTTCGATGGGGTAGATATCGGACTCTTTGCCGGCGGCTCGGTCAGTAAAGAACTGGGACCGGAAGCGGCGAAACGCGGCTGCGTCGTCATTGACAACTCCAGCACTTTCCGCATGGATCCCGACGTCCCCTTGGTCGTTCCCGAAGTCAATCCGGACGATATCGCCCTTCATAAGGGCATCATTGCCAATCCGAACTGTTCGACGATTATCATGCTCATGGCTTTGAAACCGATTCATGATCTGTCGCCCATCAAACGGATCATCGTCAGCACCTATCAGGCTGTGTCCGGTGCCGGGAAAGAAGGGCTCGACGAACTGCGCGAAGAAACGGAAGCTTTCTTAGCCGGTCGGGAGATGGAACCGAAAATCTTGCCCAGCAAGAGCCTGCCGAAGCACTATCCCATTGCCTTTAATCTCATTCCGCAAATTGATAAGTTTGTAGAAGACGATTATACCAAGGAAGAAATGAAGATGGTCAACGAAACGCACAAAATGCTTCATGACGACTCTATTGCCATTACGGCGACGACAGTCCGCGTGCCTGTTTTCCGCAGCCATGCCGAATCGATTTACGTAGAAACGGCTGATGAATTGACCGTCGATGCCGTTCGTAAAGCCATCGATGCCTTCCCAGGCGCTCAGGTTCAGGACGATCCGGCAGCGATGGAATATCCTATGCCTTTATTTACGTCGGAAAAATACGACTGCTACGTCGGCCGTATTCGCAAAGATTTATACAATCCGAAGGCGGTCAACCTCTGGGTTTCCGGCGACCAGATCCGCAAGGGTGCAGCCCTCAACGCCCTGCAGATTGCCGAATATATGCTGGATCACGATATGATTCACTGAGATCACGATGGGAGATGAATCTTTATGTTAACCTTTCCGAATATCATCATTGCTATGATAACGCCTTTCAATCAGGACGGTTCCGTCAATTATGAAGCCGCTGTCGAACTGGCTAAGAAGTATGCCGACGAAGGTTCGGGCATCCTCCTTGGTGCTACGACCGGTGAAGGAGCCGTCATGACCGAAGAAGAAAAGCTCAAGCTTTTTAAAGTCGTTGCCGACGAATTGAAAGGCAAGACCCTTATCATGGGCAATGTCGGTACCAATAATACGGCTGAGTCCATTGCCATCGCTAAAAAGGCCGAAGCCACCGGTGTCGATCTCTTGCTGTGCATCGTACCGTATTACAATAAACCGAACCAGGACGGCTGTTACGCCCACTTTGCAGCCATTGCCAAGGCGACGTCCCTGCCGTTTTTCATCTACAACGTACCGGGCCGTACCGGCGGCAGTATCGAACCGGAAACGGTCTGCCGACTAGCTCGTGACTATGACAACATCATCGGCCTCAAAGACGCCAGCGCCAGCCTCGACTTCGCCGGTTACGTCGCTGCCAATGCTCCGGAAGGCTTCCACCTTTACAGCGGCGAAGACAATTTGACCCTGCCTATCGTTGCCGTCGGCGGCGAAGGTGTCATCACCGTTGCCGGCCACGTCATCGGTAAGGAAATGGATGCCATGATTCAGGCCTATAAAGACGGCGACGTCAAAAAGGCCGCTGCCCTTCATCAGAAATACCTGCCCTTCATGAAAGGCGTCTTCTGCACGGTCAGCCCGGTTCCCATTAAGACCATGGTCAATATGCTCGGTTTTCCCGCCGGCCCCCTTCGCCTGCCTTTAGTCGAAGCCAATCCGGAAATCCGCGAAAAATGCCAGCAGTACTTGAAAGATATCGGAAAATTATAAGTATCTTCGATCCCTTCGCTTCGTGCGGAGGGATTTTTTTTGACGGTTTTCTGTAAAAAGGGTATAAAAAAAGCTCACACAAAATGTGTGAGCTTTTTTCTTTGGTGACCCGGTAGGGATTCGAACCCTAGACCTACTGATTCGTAGTCAGTCACTCTATCCAGCTGAGCTACCGAGTCATATCTTGTCGTTCCTGACGACTTATATATAATAACAAAAAAAGAGGAACTTGTCAATGTATTTTCGAAAAAAAGCTCTTCGTTTTTTTACTGAAACGGTCCCGCTTACCGCAGCCGCCCCGTAAGCCGGGGACACGTAGGGGGACAAAGCGGCGAAAATTTCTTTATGAAAAGGTATCTTTTATCAGACGAGTAAATAATTCCATGGCCGGACTGATCCATTTCTTGCGGTTATACCCGCAGGCGGCTGAAATGCGGGCGTCGGTCAGTTCCGTCTTGATTTCTGCCAGTTCGCCGCGCTTTACATCTTCTTCGACGGCAAAGGTCGGCAGGTAGGATATGCCGACGCTGCTTTTCACCAGATTTTTAATGGTCGGAATGCTCCACAATTCGATGGTATGGTCGAGGACGATGGATTTTCGCTGCAGGTACTGCTCGAAGATTTGACGAAAGACGCAGGTCGGTTCGTTGATGATCAGCGGTAGGGGAATGTTCTGCTTGGGCGTGATAAAATCGGGATATTCTTCTTTTATGTCGGGTGAAGCTACTAAGGTCATGGGGTAACTTCCAAAAGACGCGACGGCCAGATTGTCACCAAAGCCGCCGACATTTTCATAAAATACGCCGAGATCCAAGGTTCCGTCCAGGAGTTCGTTGCGGATGTCGTAGCAATTCATGGACTGCAGAAAAAGCCGGGTATTGGGGGCCAGGTCATGAAATCTTTTTAGGACCGGCGACAGTTTGTAACAGAGCAGAGTTTCGCCGACGCCGACCCGTAAGATACCCTTATATTCCGACAAATCATTCTCAAAGCAACGGAGCTTTGCGACGGACGTGAGGACGTCGGTCACATAGGGATACAGCTGTTCGCCGGCCTTGGTCAGCTGCATCCGCCGTCCCATCCGTTCAAAGAGTTTGACGGATAGTTCCTGCTCCAACTGTCCGACTTGGAAGGTAATCGTCGATTGGGTGTAGTTGAGTTTTTCCGCCGCCTTGGTAAAGCCGCCTTCTTCCACGATGGTCTTGAAGGTCTGCAAATATTTTAAGTCCATAGTTACCTCTCTATAGTTCAAAATAAATGAAGTATAAAATTAAAAACATCGATTTTATTTAAGCGTTTGTTGATGCTATACTAACAGAGAAAAATCAAACTGTCAATGAGGGAGTCTTATGATTATGTTAAAAACAACACCGACCTTACAGAAACCCGGCTCACTGCTTCAGAGCGTCGTCCTGGTCATCGCCGCCTGCATCGTCCACGGCGTGATGCAAGGCGTCCACGACAATTACGGCATCATGATGACCGGACTCATTCCCTATACGGGCATCGACTACGTGACCATCAGCTTTGCTATCGGCATAGGCGCCCTGGTCTATGGACTGGCCCAGCCCTTTCTCGGCATCCTGGCCTTGAGACGATCTCCGGTCTTCGTCATTCTGGTAGGGATTCTTTTTACCGTCGTCGGCTTGGCGGCGACGCCCTTATGTACGAGCCCTTGGACGCTGGTCTTATTTTTTGGCCTCATCCTGCCCTTTGGCACGACGGGCCTTTGCTTTGGCATCATCATGGGGGCCATTACGCCGATGTTGGGAGAGAAACGGGCGGCTGTCGTCTCAGGACTCGTTCAGGCCAGTGCCGGCATTGGCGACGCCTTCATGTCTCCGGCTTTGAATCTGGCCATTTCAACCTTTGATATCGCCTTTGCCATGAGGGCTTTGACCGTTCCCTTTTTACTGATGATTCCCATTGCCGTCTGGATGCACTCTGTCGGTAAAAAGGAAACTCAACGAGAAGAGGCCGTTCACGAAGGGAAGGGGACTTCGAAAGTGTTCCTCATTCCCCTGCTGAAATTTGCCCTAAAAGACCGGGACTATCGCTTAATCGTCATAGGCTTTGCGACCTGCGGCTTTAACATGTCCATCATTGAAAGCCATCTATTTTCACAGTATCTGTCCTATGGCATCGACGGCAGCACGGCGTCGCTGACACTGACCGTCTACGGTATCGCCACCATGATCGGTGCCGCCGGGACGGGCTTTCTCGGAGCGGCTTTCAAGATGAAGAACGTTCTGGCCGGAGTCTATGCCGTGCGGGTCGGGATTTCCCTGGCCTTTCTGCTTCTTCCCAAATCGGTGGCCTTTGCCTTTGCCGCCACGGCCTTACTGGGGCTCTCAGGAGATGCGACGGTGCCGCCGACGTCGGGCATCATCAGTAAAAAGTTCGGCTCGAAAAACATGGCTGTCTTGTATGGATTTACCTTGATCGGGCACCAGATAGGCGCCTTTTTCAGCGCCTATCTCGGCGGCCTTTTCGTAGATATCGGCTGGGGCTACTCGCCCCTTTGGCTGGTCAACTTCTGCTTGGCCGCTATGGCGGCAACGGCCAGTTTCCGCATCCGTAATGAAAACGAAAGAAAAGAATATGTAGGGGAAATCTAAGGTATTTTGACGACAAGTCGAAAGCATAAAGCCGGAGCCTTGTGAATCTGATGTTCACAAGGCTCCGGCTTTGTATAGAATCTGTTTCGTTTTACTTTCTCAGGTTCGGCGTGCAGTCGATGATGATCGTGTCTGCTTGTTTCATAACCGTGAAATTGCCCTTCGTCGAGGAGAAGGCTTTTTCCAGCGTATCGCTGTGCCATTTTTGGACGGTCATGGTCGTACCGCCAACATTTTTCGAAGACGATGACTGTTTCTGGGCATCTTCCGGCAAGAGGTCGCTGATATTCAGGTCTTCGCCATCTTTTAAGGCAATGGTAACCGTAACGGCCCGGCCGTTTTCAAAGACGACCTGGTAGCGGCCGTTATGGAAGACGCGAATCGTATCACCCTGGGAATAGGGGTGGCCCCATTCGTCTTCCCAGGCTTTTTGCGTATCGCCGATGGTCGGCAAGGTGGCGACCGCCTTTTCTTTCGATTCAGTCTGGCTCTTCGTATCCTGATTGGATTTCGTATCCTTCGACTGCTGCTGCGTTTGGGTCTGTTCTTTTTGCTGGGAGTCCGTCGGCACGGCCGTCGAACATCCGGCAGTCAAAAGGGTAACTAACATGAGAACAATAGCAAGATAACGTTTCATAATAAACCTCCCGTTCATTAGCGGCGGCGGAGGTTGTCTCCGCCCTTATGACGCTGTTTGTGGCGCTTGTTTCGAGTTGTTTGATAGGTGCTGGCCGGTAACTTGTCGCGATAAGTCTTCTGCCGCTTCGGCGGGGTGCTGCTGGCTTTTACTTTGACTTGTCCCGTCAGGGTGTACTTGGTGATCGTGGCCTGGATGTTGTGTTCAATCCGGCGGACCCAATCGACATCGGCTCCGGTGGCGAACATGATGGACAGGCCGTCGCTGCCGGCCCGGCCCGTGCGGCCGATGCGGTGGATGTAGTAGTCGACGTCGTGAGGGACGTCGAAGTTAAAGACGTGGGTAATGCCTTCGATATCGATGCCGCGGGCGGCGATGTCGGTAGCGACCAGAATCTGGGTCTTGGCCTTGGCAAAGTCGCGCAGGACCTGGTTGCGTCGGCCTTGGGACATATCGCCGTGGAGTTCGCCAATGTTGAAGCCCTTGGCAATCAGTTTGCCCGCTAAGAGGGACGTCCGCTCCTTGGTATTGCAGAAGACGATGGCAAGGTAGGGATTCATCTCGGTCAGCATCTGGCATAATTTCGGCAGCTTCTGCTCTTCCGTCATCATGTAGATCCGCTGTTCGATATTTTCAAGGGCAATGGTATCGCCTTCGAGAATCTTCAGGACCAGGGGATTCTGCATGTGTTTTTTGGCAAGGCCCTTGATCTTATCGGGGACGGTTGCCGAGAAAAATAGGAGCTGCCGGCGTTTCGGCGTCAGGCCGATGAGGGTATCGACGTCTTCGAGGAACCCCGACTGCAGCATCTGGTCGGCTTCGTCGACGATGACCCGGCGGACCCCGCTGAGGTCAAGGGAGTTGCGGCGGCAGTGGTCGAGGAGCCGTCCCGGTGTACCGATGATGACCTGCGGATGGCGATGGAGTTTTTGGAGCTGGTTTTCGATGGTCTTGCCGCCGATGAGGCTTAAGACGTCGACATCAAGGGACGGGGCCAAGGTCGCGGCTACGTCAGCGATTTGGCGGGCCAATTCGCGCGTCGGCGCCAAGATGAGGACCTGCTCGGCGTGGACTTCGGTCCGGATCTGCTGCAGCGACGGCAAGAGGAAGGCCAGGGTCTTACCTGTACCGGTTTGAGCCTGAGCCAGTATATCCCGGCCTTTGAACAGGGCCGGGATGGCTTGTGATTGAACGGCCGTCGGTTCGTCGATTCCCTGCTTGTGGAGAAGATCGGAAAGGTCCGACGTCAGGCCGAGAGATTGAAAATTTTTTGTCATATCGTGCCCTTTCTCTATAGGTGCTAACAAAGTGCTTACTAACTATTATTATTACACAAAGCCCTTGTTTGCGCAAACTTTTCTTTCCTTTGGGGATATGGTATACTAAAGTGATTTCGTTTGCATTGTTTTAGGAGGTCTTGCATAAATGAGTTGGTGGCGCGATATTTTGCGGCAGTCTGTTTTCATGTGTATTTTTATCGTCCTCATTCCCATTGGAGCCTATACGATTCACAGTGGTTCCAGTGCTATTGTGGCCGTCGTCAGTTATCTTTTCCTGTCTCTCGTCGTTCCTACGGCCTACGTCGGAGCTCAAGATGCCGTTTTTGGCCGGGAAAGGGGCCGTATTCGCCGCTGGGTCGTCGTCTTGGTCTGGCTCTTCATGCTGGCCCTTAAAGTGGCCGTCAAGGTCTATCTGGGCAGTTACTGGAAGGCGGCGCCCTTTTGGGAATGGCCGACCTTCGGTCGTGATATCGTCTTTATTCTTGCCATGTATGCTGAAATGAGCCTGGTCATGCTCGTATCCTATGGGCTGTCTTCTTTGATGCCGGGTCGAAAGGCGGTGGGATGATGCGTGTTGAATGGAAACAGAAGGGGTACGACTGGCTCAGGGCTGTTCTTTGGGCGGCCTGCGGCATCCTGCCGCTTCCCTTCGGAGCCTTTGCGTCGGGAAAGCCTTATATTGCCGCCGCGTCGATCCTCGTCTTTTTTATCCTGTCCTTTGCCGTCCCCTTGTGGCTTGGTTATCGCCGTCGTAAGGCGGGACGATACGATGACTATGCCTCTGCCGGGGCGACTTTCTACGGCGGTGCCGTTGCCCTCATCGTCGCCGTGGGCCTCTTAAACGGTCTGATCGGATCGTCTCTTTGGCACTCCTATTGGGGAATGGTATTCCTGTTCACCTTGTGGATGCTTTTGACCATTGCGGCTCAGTACGGGGCTGCGAAAGGGGTTGATTTTTGGCATGCTCGGCTGCGGCGATACTGGTATTCCCAGTTCCTTGACCCCATCTTATTCAGCCTGCCCCTTCCTTGTGCCGTCCTGGGGATGTTCCTCTTTCCGGCCTTCAGCGATGAGTCGGCCTCAGTGAGCCTCTTCATCGGTATTATGGCTATCATGGGCTTTTGCTTCTTTGCCATCAGCATCTTCGTCATCGCCACCTTTGCCTTTTATTTCTTCCCCTATAAGCGTTACGGCTACAGCCGAAAAGAGAAGATCGTCCATCTCCTTTCCATCGTCGTCATGGTCCTCCTGTGGGTCATGGTCCAAAATCTCTTGTTCAATAGCGATATGCAGGTCCTCGGATATATCTTCAAGGCCATGCCGATTTTGCAGAATAATCCCTTAGTCTTCGTGACGCCTTTTCTGTTGTCGTCGTTGGTCATCATCGGCTGTGTGGCTCTTCGCAATGTCGTCGTTGAAACCTTATCCTGAAACAACTCCATATAAGATAATCCTCATGAGAGAGCTGTGTGTAATCTCATGGGGATTTTTTTGATACGCCGATAGAGGAAACGGATGGAAAATAAATCTACATTATGATATAATTGGATACAAATTTTTATTAGGAGGTGCAGCCACGTGAAAACAATCAGACTATTGTACCCGGACTATGTGAGCGGCGGATTGGAGACCTATTATTTTGGCGCTAACCTGATGGCTCATATTTTGCCGGAAAATGAAAACCAGCCCCTGATACGGGTGAACATCCTTCCGCCGACAGGCGAAGAAAAAAAGGTAACCGACGGTATCTATGGGAAAGAAGCAGTTGTAAGCGGGATTGTCGACGCCATGGGTAAAATCGAAGACGCACAGCCTGATAAAATCATCACCATCGGCGGGAACTGCATGGTGTCTCAGGCTCCGTTTGACTATTTGCATGGAAAGTACGGAAATCTTGGCCTTATCTGGATCGATGCCCATCCCGACGTATCCACGACAAAAGACAGCTACCCCAATGCCCATGCCATGGTGTTAGGCTCGTTATTGGGGCAGGGGGATGCAGCCTTGTCCGATTTAATGCAGTCGCCAAAGTTTGATCCCAAAGACCTCTTGTATATCGGCCTTCAGGACTTACATGACTATCAGCGAAATTTTTTGGATGACATGGGCGTAAGCTATAAAATCCAGACCGAGGAATTTGTGACCGATCAAGAAATTCGCGCCTTTGCCGGAAGATTCGACCATGTCCTGGTCCATTTCGACATCGATGTGCTGGATGAACGGTTTTTCCATGCTACCTATTTTGCCAATCCCGACCTCGTCGGCGATGGCTCAGGCGGCGGAAAAATGACCCTTGAAAAACTGTCAGAGATCCTCCAAACGATCCAGGGCTGCTCCGATATTGTCGGTTTTACCATTGCCGAATACCTTCCCTTTGAGGCCTATCGGCTCCATAAGATGTTTTCCAACCTAAAAATCCTTACAGTGTGACGACCCGGTGGGACATGAGTCGTCGCAGCGCCCTTATAAATATAGATAACCCTCATGAGCAAACGTTCCTTTGATCATGAGGGCTTTTTGCGGCCCAAGAATCGATTACGACGCCTTGACGGATTCTTAGTGGGCTTGGTCTAAATCTTTTCTCATGAGATCGTCTGTCTGCACATCATCTCCCATGACAAAGTGGTGGGTGCTGATTTTATAAAATCCATTGGCCTTGTAGAATTGAAGGGCTTTTTCATTATGTTCCCAAACGCCGAGCCAGACGTATCTTTTCTTTTGCGCCACGGCCATGGCAATGGCTTGTTCCATCAAATAGCGTCCCAGGCCTTGTTCTTGAAATTCTCCGGATACGTAGATCCTTTCAATCTCTAAGGACTCCGGGTCATTGATATCCGTCTGTGACGGTGCTTCGTTTACCTTCAGGTAAGCGGCTGCCTTTTCGTGGCAGCGCAGGATGAAGAACTTTGAATGAATATTTTCCAATTCCCGGCGAAGTTTTTCCCGGTCAAAGGCCCGGTTCAAATATTCTTCCATATTTTTCGCCGTATTCACGGCTGCAAAGGTTTCGTAATACGTTTGAATCGATAATTTACGAAGTTCATCCAAGTCATCGACGGTACATAATGTTAAGGTCATGTCCATAGTGAATACTCCTATCTGATAGGTAAGCCTTTCCATAATCGAGCAGGGCTGCTGCCGTCGTTGTTTTCGATATGGTGTAACCTGTGGTTCTGTTTACGGTCGGTTTTTTGGAAAGGCTGTAAAAAAAGGAGGCCTCCTGAAGGGGTCTCCTTTTTGATCTGTTCATTTAATTTCGACGATGGTCTGCTTCATGATCGTGAAGCGGACGACGTAGACGAGCCAGCCCAGGAAGGCGGCGAAACTGCCGCTGAGGAAGGTCGTCGCATCGGTCGTTGTCAATGCGTATACGCAGTAGATAATCGATACGCCTGCTAAGAAAATCGAAGTATTTCGATTGCAGACTTTATTGGGAATGTTTTCCTTAGTAAGGATTGTCGTCAAGGCCCCGGCGCAAAGGATGTAGGGGATGACGTTGGTGACGACGGCCAGGTTCGCCAAGAGTTCGAACTGGGCGGCCAAGGTCGGGCTGATAGTCATCAAAGCGAGGACGCTTTGCATGCCTAAGATGCAGAGCATGCCCTTGACGGGGACATCGGCGCTGGTGACTTTGGCAAAAATCTTGGGGAACAAGCCGCGCTGGGCGCTGGTCTTGAAGACGCGGGCCAGGGTGAACTGCCACGACAGGAGAGAGCCTGCGCAGGAGAATACCATCAGGCCCATGACTACCTTGCCGGCCGTATCGCCGAGCATGTAGGAAAAGGCCAGTCCGAAAGGTGCGCTCGATGCCAGGATTTCGGCATTGGGAACGATTCCGGCGATGACATTCGTCGAAGCGACGTAGATGACAGCGACGCTGATGGTGCTGACGAAGGTCGCAATGGGTACGGATTTTTTCGGGTTTTCCACGGCGTCCATGTTGACGGCTGCCGATTCAAGTCCCAAGAAAGACCACAACGTAAGGGCAATCGAATTTCCGACGGCATCGCCGAGACCCAGGTCATTGGGATTCCACGATGCGAGCCAGGTTGCCGGGCTGAACCAGTGCCAGCCGATGATAGAAATACCGAGAACCGGAATAATAGCGCCCCAGATGGTGATGGCACTCAGCTTGCCCGAATACCGGGAACCGCTGAAGTTGAGGGCAGCTGCAATCCACAATAAAGCGATCGTATATAGACACGTCTGAATCGGCGTAAAGGTTGTCTCAAGGAAACCGGCGCCGTAACCGACTGCCGTGATGGCAATGGCGACGTTTGCAATTACGATGGAAACAGAGTAGGCGTAATTTGCCATAAAATGTCCTATTCGCCCAAAGGCGTATTCGGAGTAACCACCCATACCGCCCGGCTTCGTTGTAAACATGCCACATCGGGCAAAGGCCATGGCGAGGGCTAAAGAGCCAAAAGAGGTAATAATCCAAGAAATGATTGAAATAGTACCGACTTCGGCAAGCTTGGTCGGCAGCATGATGATACCGGCTCCAAGCATGTTGGCAGCAGTGACGAAGGTCAGCTGGACAACAGACATTTTACGACATGTAGTTTTCATTATCAGTCCTTCTTTCGTTTAGAATGCGTATACGGCTAGAAATTTTAGCAAGTTAATTCTATCATTTTTGCAGGGAAAATTAAATAGCTTTTTGAAAAATGCTATATGTATTTAGGGCCCTTTTGACGTCGATTATTCTAAATCTGTATAGAAAATTTTACATACCGTGATAAGGGCCGGGAAGGCTAGGTTTCATCAGCTTTCCCAAGGGGTTGAAAACATGGATTTTCAAAGAAAATGAGGCGCTGTTGAGCCTTTGGGAGGCTCTTTGTAAAGAGCTGTCCGAGATGGTTTTTGTCCTGACTTTTTTTCTTTTGAAGCGAAGGTTCTTTTTCAAAGAACAAAAATTCACTGAACTTATCCAGATTCAAAGGCAAGGCAGAATCTGTCATGGGCCTCCTATCGGAATGGCTGCATCAGGGCCGAAAGAGGAGGGGAATCTCTCCTATGGAAATTGCGCGGTCCGCCTCTAAAAGGACGAAAAAAGAGGATTCATCTTTGAGCAAGCCTCAGAACCATAAGCCAGTAAAAATGAATCCTCTTTGCGACTGGATAAGTATATCAATATTAGGGTCAGACGTCAATAAGAAATGGAAAGTTTTGAGACAAGAAATGATTTTTTTTTCGATCGGAAAAAACACGATAAAAAAGAGTCCCGCACCATCATGCATGCGAGACTCTTTGCAGTTTTTACAAGGGTGATTAGTCGATGTTTTCGACGATGCAGGCCGTACCCTGGCCGCCGCCGATGCACAGCGTAGCCAAGCCGTATTTGCCGCCGACTTCTTTCAAGCCGTAGAGCAAGGTTACGAGGATACGGGCGCCCGATGCGCCAATCGGATGGCCGAGAGCGATAGCGCCGCCGTGGATGTTGACTTTATCCATATCAAAGCCGAGTTCGCGGCAGCAGTATACCGCCTGAGCTGCGAAAGCTTCGTTGGCTTCGACAAGGTCGAGGTCTTTAACTTCGAGGCCGGCTTTCGCCAAGGCTTTGCGGGACGAAGGAACCGGACCGGTACCCATGATGGTCGGATCGACACCAGCCGATGCATAGCTTACGATTTTTGCCATCGGTTTGAGACCGAGTTCTTTGGCTTTGTCAGCCGACATGACGACGAAGGCTGCAGCACCGTCGTTGATGCCGGAAGCGTTGCCGGCCGTTACGGTACCGCCTTTTTTGAAGGCCGGTTTCAATTTAGCCAGGCTTTCCATGGTCGTGCCTTCACGCGGGAATTCGTCCGTGTCGATGACGACGTCTTTTTTACGCTGATGGACCGTAACCGGAACGATCTGGGATTTGAAAGCGCCGCTCTTAATAGCTTCGCAGGCTTTTACCTGAGAACGGACGCCCATTTCGTCCTGATCTTCACGGGTAACACCGAATTTTTCAGCTACGTTTTCAGCCGTGATGCCCATGTGGTAGTCGTTGAAAGCATCCCATAAGCCGTCTTTGATCATGGTGTCGACGAGGACGCCGTTGCCCATACGGTAGCCGTAACGGCCCTTAGGAACGGCAAAGGGAGCCATGGACATGTTTTCCATACCGCCGGCTACGATGACGTCTGCGTCACCGGCTTTGATCATCTGAGCTGCCAAGGATACGCAGCGAAGACCGGAACCGCAGACTTTATTGACCGTAAGAGCCGGAACTTCGATGGGCATGCCGGCTTTGATCATAGCCTGACGAGCCGGGTTCTGGCCCTGAGCTGCCTGAAGAACGTTGCCCATGACGACTTCGTCGACGTCTTTGCCTTCGATGCCGGCACGTTTGAGGGCTTCTGCGATAACGACAGCACCTAATTCAACAGCCGGGGTATCTTTGAAACCGCCGCCGAATTTACCGATAGCTGTACGGCAAGCACTTACGATAACTACTTCTTTCATTGGAATCACTCCTTGAGATTTTTTTACGTATGAAATAAATGGGACGCATCGGTATGAGGCGAATGCGCCGCGAAAAGCATCATCATAATGATGATACCAGATAATGATATAATACACCCTCCAAAAGGAAATGTATAGACCACGTTCAGAAAATTACGTAGTCTATACATTTGATTGCTTACTATTAGGGAATAGGGGGGTAAAAACTTACAGGCGTTCTACGATAACAGCCGTGCCCTGGCCGCCGCCGATGCAAAGAGCAGCAAGACCATAGCGGCCGTTGATTTCCGGTTCAGCCATAGCGTAGAGCAAGGTGACGATGATACGAGCGCCGGAGCAGCCGATCGGATGGCCGAGAGCGATAGCGCCGCCGTGAATGTTGACTTTGTCCATGTTGAGGCCGAGTTCGCGGCAGCAGTATACGGACTGAGCTGCGAAAGCTTCGTTCAATTCGATGAGGTCCATCTGATCGACGGTCATGCCCGTTTTCTTCATGACTTTGCGAACAGCCGGAACAGGGCCGATACCCATGATTGCCGGATCTACGCCAGCCGAAGCCCAATCGATGATGCGAGCCAGCGGTTTGATGCCGAGTTCTTTGGCTTTGTCAGCAGACATGATGACGACAGCAGCTGCGCCGTCGTTGATGCCGGAAGCGTTACCGGCCGTAACCGTGCCGTCTTTAATGAAGGCCGGGCGGAGTTTCGAGAGCATATCCATGGTGCAGTCCGGACGGATGAATTCGTCTTTGTCGATGACGACGTCGCCTTTTCTCTTATGAACCGTAACCGGTACGATCTGGCTGTCGAATTTGCCTTCCTGCTGAGCTTTGTAAGCGTACTGCTGCGAACGGAGAGCCAATTTATCCTGGTCTTCACGCGTTACGCCAAAGCGGCTGGATACGTTTTCAGCTGTTACGCCCATATGATAGTTGTTTTCCGTGCAGATCAAGCCGTCACGAAGAAGAAGATCTTCGAGAACGCCGTTACCCATGCGATAGCCGCGGCGGCCTTTCGCGATGGAGTAGGGAGCATTGGACATGGATTCCATACCGCCGGCAACGATGATATCAGCGTCGCCGAGTTTAATCTGCTGCGAAGCCAAGGAAATGGCACGCATGCCGGAACCACAGAGTTTATTTAATGTGAAAGCTGGAACTTCCTGGGGAATACCCGAATGAAGGGCAACTTGACGGGCTGTGTTTTCACCGCAACCGGCTTGGAGTACATGACCCATGATGACTTCGTCGATCTGATCGACAGGGACACCTGCGCGTTTGATTGCTTCAGTAACCGCAGCAATACCGAGGTCTACAGCGGTAATATCTGCGAATTGGCCATTGAAGCTGCCGATGGCCGTACGGCAAGCACTTACGATAACAGCATCTCTCATTAGAAAAACCATCCTTTCTGACATGAAACAAAATATAGAATAATATAGTATATAGCCTTGATTGACGGAGCCGCCGCTTACGCAGCTCCTTGGGGGTTACGTTGAAATGAAGAATTTGAGTTCTAAATTTCACAATCTCCATGTCTATATAGTACATTTTTTCACAAGTAAATGCAAGAGCAAAATGGATTTTTGCTGTGCCGAATAATCATGATAAAGGAAGAGACAGCGAAAAGAAGAATGAACACCCCGAATAGTTCGCCATGCATATCATTTTAAGGAAACATGCCTCACATTAGGATGACAAAATCTTTAGTAGGCCCTTTGTCCCGTTGCACACGATTGACGCTTGCGGTTCTATTCGGCTCATCGTGCCTATACGCACTATCAAGGCCTGCGCTAAATTGTACTAGCCATTACAATCACAGCGCCACACCTAGACAGCACATCAAAACGTCTGTATAGTTATATAGAGACTTGATGACACATATTAACTTTGAAAGGCAGGTAGATGCACACGTGATAGCATGGTTACTTTTTGGCATTATAAGCATTGGACTGATAAATATAATTGATCCGCGAACCTTCATCGAGAACATACGTATCTTAGTGAGCTATGTAATGTTCGGGACAATCTTCCATGCCGCTGTGTCTTACTACAATCATCGTGAATATAAGCAGACCGTAAGAGATCTGATCGTTGTGATTGTCTGTATCGTATTGATTGGCTTGACGCTCTGAATGCCCGATAGAATTTTAAAGGCCCTGTATGAACCATGTTACGGGTATGGTTCACACAGGGCCTTTTTGTTGGTCGTTGTCTCTTACTTGCCTCTCTCCTGCATTCCATCAGCTGATATGTTATTTATATAATCTTTATAAGACTCTTCGTGATGGGGACGTTCTTTGGCTGTGTTAGTGATAGTTAGTAATATATTATTCTTTATATATGGCAAGGGGGGACGGAGACCGGAATGGGTACAAAGCTCAAATGGTGATGATAGAACTGAAAATGGCAACTAAAAAAGCGACTCCACAATACGTGAGGTCGCTTTTTCAGGCATTACAGTCGGACATATTAAAGAAGGTGTGCAATGAAGCTGTACGAAAGCAAAGCACCCATGGAAATAATGATTTTTGCGTTTGCACTTAAGTTCATGATTCTCCCTCATTTCTTCTTTATAATATGCCAGCCTAATATTTTAAGTTGTTACTGGATAATGACCGGCTGGTGTTTGATCTCTTTATCTATAAATATAATAACGCGTGATTAAAATAAAATCAATAGCTGAAAAATGCAATTGTAGGGGGTCAATATGCTTTGAATGCAAAAATAAGCGCATAAAATAGAGAATATCAAGCGAAAAGCGGAAAAATATTTTCGCGTATTAGGCAAAATAATCATTTCTCAAGAAAAAATAAATCAAGAAAAAAGTGAATAAAATGATTATTTATTCAAAACCGAAAAATGTTAAATTTTACGTTTAAATAAAGGTGTGACTTAAAAAAATAAAATAAGATAATGGTGAGATAAGTATTGGCAGGAGCGTAAAGAATGTTCTATAATGAATATAATAAAGAAAAGGGCGGCAGTCTCCCCTATATACCGTTAAGACTGCGGCCCATTGTATGATAATATTAGGAGGAATATGATGGGATTTTTCGACGCGTTTTTTAAAGAGCAGCAGCGCACGAAGAGCGAAGAGATTTATGACCGTGCCCTGCAGATCTTTAATTCACCTCAGCTGCAAAACGAGGCCTTGTCAGCGGAACTTGCCCGAGAAGTACTTGCCGGCGAAGACTGTGATCAGGTGAGCGGGGCTTACGGCCGATTTGGCCATGATGTGACCAATCCCATTCCCGTCAACGGGCCGAGTGGAGAGTTCGTCTACTTGTCGCGCCTGCGCCTGCGGCGGACAGGATCGATGGTCTTTTTTCATAATGTCGGACAGATCGGGCGCATCCATGTTTTTGAACTGACCAACGTCAGCGGTCACTTTGCCGACCGGCTGTACGTCGACATGTATCATCCCCGCTGCTCCCGTCTCTATCCTGAAGGCTATACCCTCGAACGGGAAGCCGTCTTTCCCCGCGGCGTAACGACGGCCGTTGCCGATTTTCCTAACGGGCTCTATAAGGCCATTAAGAAGGAAGCGAAACTGCGTCTGGGCATCGATGTGGCCGAACAGGAAAGTGCCCGCATCGACGCGGCGGCGGCTCAGAAATCTCTTGCCGAGCTTCCGGCAAAAACCATGGCGGCGGCACCGGTCGAACCATTGAAATAAGGCTGATCTATGGTATAATTACTACACAGCTTATAATGTTATGATATTAGGAGGGTCACTGATGAGAGACTTACCGAAAGCGCATGAAACGTGGCGCCATTTTAAAAACAATACTTATGAAATCATTACGCTTGCCGAACACACGGAAACGGGTGAAAAGTTCGTTATCTACAAAGCCCTGCATGATACGATGAAGACCTATGCCCGCCCGTTGAAAGATTTTATGAGCGAAGTCGACAAGGAAAAATATCCTCGTTCGGAACAGGAATATCGCTTCGTTAAGATTAAATAATCTTGACAGTTTCGAAAAGTGCTGATATAATATAGAATGTTGAAAATAAAGCAGAAGCTATCCGCTTCTCACCTTACACGACGATGGTGTCACTAGGGTCTATGACGGAAACGTAGAGCGGATAGTCATGCTATCCGTTCTTTTTTTATTCGGAGGTGAAAGACAATTAGTAAGGAATTACGTATCAACGATCAAATCAGAGCCCGTGAAGTTCGCGTGGTCAGTGATTCTAACGAACAGCTCGGTGTCATGTCTCTTCGTTCTGCCCGTCAGATTGCGGAAGAACGGCGTTTGGACTTAGTAGAAGTCGCACCGAATGGCAAGCCGCCTGTCTGCCGTATCATGAATTACGGAAAGTACCGTTATGAACAGCAGAAGCGCGAAAAGGAAGCTAAGAAAAAACAGAAGGTCTTGACATTGAAAGAAGTAAAGCTTCGTCCCAATATCGAAGATCATGACTTCTACGTTAAAATGAAAGCTGCCCAGCGTTTCTTGGGTGAAGGCAGCAAAGTAAAGGTTACCATCATGTTCCGCGGCCGTGAAATGAGCCATCCGGAACTGGGCCGTGATTTGCTGGTTCGATTCGCTGATGAATTGAAAGACACCGCCCATGTAGAAAAAGAACCTAAAATTGAAGGCAGAAACATGACCATGGTCATTGCTGTCAACAAGAAGTAACAGGAGGACAATTATTATGCCGAAAATCAAAACCCGCCGTGCCGCGGCAAAACGTTTTAAATCAACTGCTACAGGTAAGATCAAACGCATGAAACCGTACAAGAGCCATATCTTGGAAAGCAAGACTGCAAAACGGAAACGTAACCTGAGAAAAGCTGCACTCGTATCGCAGTCCATGACCGGCGTCGTTCGCAAGATGTGCCCGTTCATCTAATTACAGACAGTAAATTTTTTGACATAGACTCGGAGGAATAGACTAATGGCAAGAATCAAAGTTGGCGTTACAGCACACGCTCGTCATAAAAAAATCTTAAAAATGGCTAAGGGCTATCGCGGTACCCGCAGCCGTCTCTTCAAAAAAGCTAACGAAAGCGTCATGAAAGCGCTCTACTACGCTCGTCGTGACCGTCGTGCCAAGAAACGCGAATTCCGTAAATTGTGGATTGCTCGTATCAACGCAGCTACCCGTGCAAACGGCCTCAGCTACAGCCGTTTCATCTATGGTCTGACCAAAGCCGGTGTCATTGTAAACCGTAAAATGTTGGCAGATCTTGCTGTCAATGATGCTGCTGCCTTCACGAAACTCGTCGAAGTTGCCAAAGCTCAGTAATCTTAACATAAAGAGGATGACGACAAAGTGGAAATCATTTTGTCGTCATCCTCTTTTTATGCCCTTTTATAGGCGGCCAGGGGGACGAGGACGTTCCTGCGACAAAGTCTGGCCATCTTGCAGGGAAACAGGTACAATATAGATAGATCTATAAGAAAGAGCAAGGAGGACATACGATGGAAGATATAAGAACACTGGCCGTGGCCTATCATAAGGCCGGCAATAACTGTGCAGAAACGGTGGTCAAGGTCTGTAATGACAGCCTGGCTTTGCATCTGCCCGATGAAACGCTGCGCATGGTATCCATCCTCGGCGGCGGTGTTGCCGGCTCCGGCTGTCTCTGCGGGGCCTTGAACGGAGCCTGTCTCGTCTTAGGCAGTCTCGTCGGCCGGACGCAGCCCGAGGAAAAGACAAAGGCTGAAATCAATCAGCCCGTTCGGGAATTTCAGAAAATTTGGAGCGACCGCTTCAAAGCGACGTGCTGTCGTGTGTTAAAGAGCCCGGCCAATGGCGGTCCCGTGTCCTGCGAAACCTTGATGGCCGATACGGCAGTCATGGTCGTTGATTTCATTCGCGAGAAGAAATTGGCCTAGGGCCTTTGATTCATGTTACCGGTGCGGCCGAGTCGGATGAATGCCCCGATTTTCTTGACTTTTTTGTGGGATATGGTACAATAAACAAGTCGGGTCAACGGGGCGTAGCGCAGTTTGGTAGCGCGCTTGGTTCGGGACTAAGAGGTCGCAGGTTCAAATCCTGTCGCCCCGACCATATTTTACATATCCGTATTTATCCCGAAGATACAACAAAGGGTATGTAGACGCGGAGAGCTGTCCGAGCGGCTGAAGGAGCATGATTGGAAATCATGTATAGGGCGAACGCTCTATCGTGGGTTCAAATCCCACGCTCTCCGCCATACGACGCCATAAGAGACTGTCACATGAACTTTTTTCATGGACAGTCTTTTTTTGTTGCCTAAAAAAGAAAGGTTGCCGGAAAATGCGGTTCACAGGCCGATTCTTTTATGATAAAATAAGAAACCATAACAGAGGGAAAGAAGGCTTATGATGAGTGCTATCAAAAGGGAAGTGGCAGCTTTTATCGCTGCCCATCAGGTGGAGGATTTTATAATGACGCCCGTGACGATGCGGGAAGTATCGCTCCGGACGGCGCAGGAACAGATGCTGCCCAAAGTTGAGATGGCGGCCGTCGTCGACGGCGTCCTTGACGGGTGCCCGGCCTATCCGGTGCCGGTTCGCGTTTACATTCCCCATACGAGTCGGCCCCTGCCGGTCCTCGTCTATTACCACGGCGGCGGCTTCGTCATCGATACGGTCTCGGTCTATGATCCCGTCTGCCGCCGGATTGCCAAGGCGACGGACCATATCGTCATCTCTCCGGAATATCGCCTGGCTCCGGAAAATCCCTATCCTGCCGCCTACGACGATGCCTTAGCCGTGGCCCGGCAGTCTCTTTCCTTTTTGGAGGCCAAGAACATTGCCTACGAAAGGGATGTAACCTTGTGCGGTGACAGTGCCGGTGGCTGCATGGCCGCCTTTGTCAGCCAAAAACTGCAGCATGAGACAGACTTTCCCTTGAGCCATCAGATTTTGATCTATCCCCTCCTTGACTTTACCGGTTCCTTTCCGTCGTGCCAGGCAAACTGCTGCCCGGAAACGGGATTTTCGGCGGAGAAAATGACCTGGTATTTCAACCAGTTCTTCCGGGGGCGTGACGAAAAAATGGCGGCGTCGCCCCTTTTTGGCGAGTTGACGCCGTCCATGCCGTCAACCTTTGTCGTTACGACGTCTTTTTGCCCCTTTCATGACGAAGGTTTGGACTACATCCGCCGCCTCAGGGACCTCGGCGTTCGGGCGGAGACCTATAATTACGACAATATGGTTCATTCCTACCTCAACTTTGAAAAGATTTGCTGCGAGGAAATCGACGATACCTATAAGCGCATGGCAATGTTTTTGCATGATTGAAAGGAATTGCTTATAATAGAAATAAAAAAAGTCTGCTTGTGTATACGGAAAGGATGTGTCATTTTATGAAAAAACGCCTTTGCCCGGAATGTGGTAAATGGGTCGACGTGGACGGAGACTTTTGTCCTTTTTGTGGAGCTAAACTCCCTGAAATGGGCCTGGATGAACCCGTTATCGATGAAGAAACGGGGACTGAGACCTTTGATCACGAACGGGTAGCCCCAGAGGAACCGATTATCGACGAAGAGACGGGGACCGAAACCTTTGATCACGATCGGGTAGAAGCCGTCGAACATCCGGAAATGTCGGCTGACGGGGACCTGCCGCCTGTGGTGCCGCCCGTCCGACCGACACCGCCGCCATTTCAGGAAAAGCCCTTTTATGCCCGCCACGGCAAAGCCATTGTGGGCTTCATCATTGCCTTCGTCGTGGTCATTGCCGGAGTTATCGGCATGTATTTTTACGGGGCTCATCAAGATGACTATACGAAAGACGCCGTCTCCCTCTCACAGCAGCTGACGACAGAAAATGAGTCGGTCACCGATGCCGCTAAACTCCTCAGTCAGCAGGGCCAGGGGAATGGTTCCGAGTCGCTGATTAAGACGCTGGAAACGAGTCGGGCTAATGTGGAAAAAATAGCCAAGAATTACAATCCGCAAAAGATCCCCGACCAATATGCCAGCGATGACCAGGCCATCCGCGAAGTCATGCGAAATCAGATGGCTCTCTACGATAAGGCCATTGCCATCGCCAAGGCGCCGACCGATGCCGCCGTTAACGATAAACTGAATGATATGCTCACCCAGTCCCAGAATGCCAAGAAAATCGCCCGCACCATCCAAATCCCGGGGGCTGACTTTACGGCCGCCGTCGACGACGATGCTGCCGTTTCCTACCTCGAAAAATATGTGGCAAAAGTAAAGAAGGATGAGGAAGAAAAGAAGGCAAAGGCCAATCCGGACAAGCAGATTCTCTCATCCTACGCCAGCAGTAAGGACTTGTTCAACGACGATATCAATAAGCTTACCGATGATATCAACAACTATTTGAAGGATCACAAGGATTTCAAAGACAGCCGGGAATTCAACAACCGGGCCAATACCTTGTACCTCCAGATTTCTAAGACCCGCAGTCAGCTCGAAAGCGATTCGTCCATCGAAAATACGGCTATGAAGTACAAGCTCGATGCCTTGTTTAAGGCCCAGCAGGATCGGCTTCGCGGCCTCTATGATGGTGTCAGCTCCAGTCAGAAGGGCGAAGACTACCGTCCGGGCTTCCAGCGCGGCCAAGCGGCAACCGATCGCTATGACAAATTGAACAGCGAGTGGAACAGCCTGTAAGAAACTTTCTCCATAACCAAAGAGGTTCAGCGACACGATGATCGCTGAACCTCTTTTTTGATTTCTTTTTATTGTTTTACTTTTTTCATCGAAAGTCCGATGCGACCGCGGTCGGCATCGACACTGATGATTTCTGCGTTTATGATGTCGCCGGTGTGGACGATGTCCGTGGGATGACGGAAGGGATGGTTGCTGAGCTGGGATCGGTGGACCAGTCCCGGCGTCTTGATGCCGAAGTCGACGAAGGCACCGAAATCGACGACGTTCTGGACCGTGCCGCGAACGACGGTACCGACCTTGAGATCGGCGAGGGACATGACGTGCTGGCGGGTAAGGGGTTTTGGGAACTCGCTGCGGACGTCGCGGCCGGGCTTACGGAGTTCTTCCAGAATATCCTTGATGGTCGGCTCGCCGGCACCGAGGGAGGCCGCCAGTTTCGGGGCGGCGTTGCACTGGATCTTATCGCGTAGGCCTGCCATTTTTTCCGGTTCCTTCAAATCGTCGCGGGTCAGGCCGTACTGACCGGCAATTTGAGCGGCCAGGTCATACGATTCGGGATGGACCGACGTATTGTCGAGGGGCTCTTCGCCGTCTTTGATGCGAAGGAAGCCGGCGCATTGGGTAAAGGTAGCCGGTCCCAGGCGGGGAACGTTTAGAAGTTCCTGACGGTTTTTAAAGGGACCGTTTTCGTTGCGGTAGGTGACGATGTTGCCGGCCGTCGAAGTGGTGAGACCGGCGATGTGCTGGAGGAGGGCGGCTGAGGCCGTATTGAGGTCGACGCCGACGTAGTTGACGACAGAGGTTACGGTCTGATCGAGGGCCGTCGCCAGATCTTTTTGGTTGACGTCGTGCTGATACTGGCCAACGCCGATCGAAGAGGGATCGATTTTTACCGATTCGGCCAAGGGATCCTGGATGCGGCGGGCGATGGAGACGGCGCCGCGGATGGTGACGTCCAAGTCGGGCAGTTCTTCCCGAGCCAATTCCGATGCCGAGTAGACCGAAGCGCCGGCTTCATTGGTGATGACGTAGCGGCAGCTCAGGTTGTAATTCTCGATGAGCTGGGAGACGAATTGTTCCGTTTCATAAGAGGCCGTCCCGTTGCCGATGGAAATGAGGGTGACGCCGTGGCGGCGGATCATATTGGCCAAATCCTTGGCGCTCTTTTTCTTCTGCGCCTCCGAATGGGTCAGGTAATAGGTCCCGTAGTCGAGGACCCGACCGGTGGCACTGATGACAGCGGCCTTGCAGCCCGTGCGAAATCCGGGGTCGAGGCCCAAGATGATTTGTCCTTCAAAGGGCGGCTGCAAGAGGAGGTGGCGGAGATTTTCGGCAAAGACGTCGATGGCCTGCTTTTCGGCCTGGGCCGTCAGTTCATTGCGGATTTCCCGATCCATTTGCGGGAAGATTAACCGCTTATAGCTATCAGCAGCGGCACTCTTGATGATGGCTTCATACGGCGAATGGCGCTCCATGACTAATCGGCACAGCATGTCGATGTGCTTGTCTGTCGGTTCCTTGATCGTGACCTTTAGTTTCTTTTCATTTTCGCCGCGGTTGATGGCCAAGATGCGGTAGCTCGGAAGACGGGTGATGCGTTCGCTAAAATCGGCGTAGGTCAGCATGGGGCCGGCGTCTTTTTCTTCGACTTGGAGGCTGCAGGTTAAGCGGGCCTCCTGCCAGAGGCTGCGGCGCAGTTTTTGACGGAAGTCAGCCCGTTCGGAGAACCGTTCGGCTAAGATATTGGCCGCCCCTTGGATGGCGTCTTCGATTGTCGGGACATCATCATTAAGAAAGGCCTTGGCCGCTTCTTCCGGAGACGGTCCTTTGGGATTTTGCTCAGCAAAGAGCTTGGCCAGGGGTTCGAGGCCGGCGTCACAGGCCATGGATGCCTTGGTACGCTTCTTTGGTTTATAAGGAAGATAGATGTCTTCGACTTCTTGGAGCTGACGGGCTTTGGAAAGGGCCTTTTCCAGTTCGGCATTCCAGCAGCCCTGGTCTTCAATCGATTGGCGTACCGTTTCTTTGCGGCTGGCCAGAGCCTGTTCATAGGCGTACTGTTCCTGGATACAGCGCAGCTGGACTTCATCCAGTGTTCCCGTCGCTTCTTTTCGATAGCGGGCGATGAAGGGAATCGTATTTCCTTCGTCGAGAAGGGAGAGGGCAGCCTGCACCTGCTGAGGACGAACGCCGAGGGTACGGGCAATTTCAATAATCATCGTTTCGTCAGTCATGAATTCATTCCCTCCATAATGTATAGTTAAGATTGCTTATTTTGTAAGAGAAACTTTACACAAGTCATTGAATTTTCTCTTAATAACCGTTACAATATAATAAGGATATTCTATTTTTTGACCATGTAAATTACTCATGTAAGTCCATGTGGAATAAAGCTAGAATATCTTATTATACCATACTTTTCAAAGAAAGGGGGATAAAAATGGAAATTGCTGAAGTTTTGCGAAAAAACGGTTATAAAGTCACACCGCAGCGGCTGGCTGTCTATGATGCGATCATTCACAACCCGATGCATCCCAATGCCGAAGCTATTTACAAAACCTTACAGCCGAACTACCCGTCTATGAGTATGGCCACGGTATATAAAACCATGGAAATTTTTGCTAAAATAGGTGTCGTACAAGTCTTGCAATGTGCAGAAGATGCCCATCGTTATGATTATAACACGAACCCTCACGCTCACATTCGCTGTGAGAAGTGCAACCGCGTCATGGATATCGACTTGGATCAGAAGCATCTGAGTCAGTTGGCTGCCGAACAGACTGGTTTTACGGTCAATGGTGTAAGTGTTTCGTTTGTCGGTGTGTGCCCGAAATGTCGGGAAAAATCGTAATAGGTTGTAACGTCTGTTTTCGCTGCTGTCGCACGAGACCTGTCGGTTTTGTGCGGCAGTATTTTTATATATAATGATAGTATACGTCTCAACGAGAAGAAAGGAAATGTTATGCTGCATATTGGTTGTCACCTGTCGGTGTCACAAGGATTTTTGCATATGGGTGACGAAGCTTTATCTATAGGAGCCGATACGTTCCAATTTTTTTCGCGCAATCCGCGGGGAAGCAAGGTGCGAAAGCTCGATATCGATGATATGGAAGCCTTGAATGAACTCATGAAGAAACACCATTTTGCCCCGATCTTAGCCCACGCTCCTTATACCTTAAACGGCTGTTCCCAGACCGAAAAGACACGGGAATTTGCCCGTCAGGCCATGGCCGATGACCTGCGCCGCCTGGAATACCTCGATAACTGCCGTTATAATTTCCATCCCGGCAGCCACGTCGGCCAAGGGCCGGAAAAGGGCATCGACCTCATTGCCGACATGCTCAATACCTGCATGTTTGCCGTTCAGAAGACGACAGTCCTCTTAGAAACCATGGCCGGCAAGGGGACGGAAGTCGGGCGGACCTTTGAAGAATTGGCGGCCATCATCGATAAGGCCGTTATGAATGATAAAATCGGCGTCTGCCTCGATACATGCCACGTCTTTGACGGCGGCTACGACATCGTCCATGAGCTCGACGACGTCCTCTTGACCTTCGATAAGGTCATCGGTCTCGACCGGCTGAAGGCCGTCCACATCAACGACAGCAAGAACGAACTGGCCAGCCATAAAGACCGCCACGAGAAAATCGGTGAGGGCCATATCGGTATTGCCGCCTTTGATGCCATCGTCAATCATCCGGCCCTGCGGGCCCTGCCGTTTTATTTAGAGACGCCCAATGAACTCGACGGCTATGCGCGGGAAATTGCACTGCTTCGCTCCTTACAACGATCGGAATAAACGTAGATAAAGGGGACTTTTTATGCGTATACTACATACTGCCGACTGGCATTTAGGAAAACTATTTTATGGATCGTATTTGACGGAAGAACAGGACTATGTATTAAAAACTCAGCTCCTGCCTCTCATTAAAGACGAAGGAATCGACGCCGTCGTCCTTTCCGGTGACGTCTATGACCGGAGCCTTCCGCCGACGGAGGCGGTCGCCCTCTTTGATGAAATGGCGACCAAAATCACGGCCGAACTAAAGGTCCCGTTTCTCGTCATCAGCGGCAATCATGACAGCGCCGCACGCCTGTCCTTTGCCAGCCGCCTTCTGGCCTCCCAGGGCCTTTATATCGCCGGCGAATTAGACCGCATGACGGATCCTGTGGTGTTAGACGATAAATACGGCCCCGTCGCCTTTTTATTGGCCCCTTATGCAGAACCGGCCGTCGTCCGCCATTTCTTGGGCGATGACAACCTTCGCAGCCATGAGGCGGCCCTTTGCGCCCTTCTTTCGTGGCAGCAGGAAAAGATTCCCCGCGGCATGCGGACCGTTTGCGCAGCCCATGCTTTTGTAGCCGGCGGCCTTGCCGGCGACTCGGAGCGGCCCTTGTCCATCGGCGGCAGTGACCAGGTCGGAAGCGATTTGTTCACGTCCTTTTCCTATACGGCCCTGGGCCATCTTCACGGACCGCAGCAGATTACGCTGCCGACCATCCGCTATGCCGGAAGTTTGCTGAAATATTCCTTCGGCGAAGCCCGACAGAAAAAAGGGGCCGTCGTCGTCGACCTCGATGGAAAAGGCAAGGCCGATCCCGTCTTTCATGAATTTACGCCC
Source organism: Megasphaera massiliensis (assembly GCF_036305205.1). Lineage (NCBI taxonomy): Bacteria > Bacillati > Bacillota > Negativicutes > Veillonellales > Veillonellaceae > Megasphaera > Megasphaera massiliensis. Next base: position 65,664 of record NZ_JAXIXE010000014.1, on the reverse strand, counting down.
CGCCACGACGTGCGCATCGTCAGCGGTTCCTTTGAAGACGTCATGGCAGCTTCCGACGATCGGCCTGACGATTTTATCTTGGTACGCCTTTCGGATCGACAGCCAATCCTCGACGGCATGGCCAAACTGCGGCGAAAATACCCCAACGCCATGGCCCTTGAAATGCCCAATCGCAATACAGAAGGTGGCGGACAGCGGGATTTTAATCTCAGACAGTCGACGGGACAGGAACTCTTTGACAGCTTCTCCAAGGCCATGCGGCCCGACCAGCCCTTGACCGAAGCCGAAGAAGAATGCGTCCGCCAGTTGTGGAACGAGTTAGAAAAACGTGAACAAGGGGGCTTATCATGATTCCCATTTACTTAGAAATGAAGGCCTTTGGCCCCTATGCCGGGGTGGAAATCGTCGACTTTCGCCGGTTGAAGGACCATAAATTATTTCTCATCTACGGACCGACCGGCTCCGGTAAGACGACCATCCTCGATGCCATCTGCTACGCCCTTTACGGAAGTACCAGCGGCGACATCCGCACCGGCTCCTATATGCGCAGCGAATATGCCACGCCGGATGAGCCGACGTCGGTCTCGTTCCGCTTTGCCATCGGCCAGAAATATTACCGCATCGACCGCAGTCCGGAACAACAGATCGCCAAAAAAAGAGGCGACGGGCTGAAGAAGGCCTCGGCCCAGGCTGCCTTGTATGAAACCGATGAAGACGGGGCTGATGAAAAACTCTTGGCCGCTAAAAACGTCAACGCCGCCGTCGAAGGGCTCTTGGGCTTTAAAGCCGATCAGTTCCGCCAGGTCGTCCTCCTGCCGCAGGGCGACTTTCGAAAACTCTTATTGGCAAACTCCGGCGAGCGTCAGCAGATCATGCAGACCCTGTTTCATACCCAGTCCTATGCCAGACTCCAGGCCCTGGCTAAAGAACGCCATGACGAACTGGAAAAACGCCATGAACAGGTGGCCCGCGATCGGGAACAATGTTTGCTCAATCTCGGCGTCGACGATGAAGGGAAACTTTCGGAACGAGAGCAGGAATTTCGGGATCAGGAAGTTTCCGTGTCCGAAAAGTGGCACAAAGCCGAAGCTGAGCGCAGTGCTCGGCAGAAAGACTTTCAGGCAGCCCAGGCCTTGGAAGCCCACTGGAAACTGTGGGAGCAGAAACGGCAGGAAGCAGCCAATCTCGATGGCCAAGCAGGGGTTTTTCAGGATAAGCGGAATAAGATTGACGTCTTGAGAAAAGCCGAGGTCTTAGCCGAACCCTGCCGCCACCTCGATGAGCTGGAACGGGAAGGGAAGGCTGCCGCCAAGGCTGCTGACAAAGCCAATGAAGCGGCACAGCAGGCGGCTGTCGACTTGAAGGCCGCTAACGAGAAGATGGAAAAACTTTCTAAGCAGGAAGGAGCCTATAAGGCGGCCGGAGAAGAACGAATCAAGCTGACCAATCTCAAGGGCAAAGCCGATTCTTACTACGACCAGTGCCAACAGGTCCAAAAGCTTCGGTCAGAAGCAATGGCTGCCGAACAGGCCTGGAAGAAGGCTAAGGGCGAAACAGAATCGGGGAAAAAGGATTTAGAGAAAGCCCGCGTCGCCTTGTCGGCCTTGTCTGAAAAGGCCGTTCTTGCTGAACAGGTGAAGCAGCAGTGCCGGACCTTGGAAGAAAGGGTAGCGCGAGAAAAAGAAGCAGCTGCCCTGGCCTTTCAGAAGTCAGACAGTCAGAAACAGTGGCAGCAGCTTCAGCAGTCGTTAGAAAAAGCCGCTCAAAAGGCACGGAACGACCGCGTCGACTATGAAAGCGTCCGGACCTCCTTCTTACAAGCCCAGGCTGCCGTCTTGGCATCGGAACTTATCGACGGGAAGCCGTGCCCGGTCTGCGGGGCGACGGATCATCCTACGCCTGCCATTCCGCCCGAGGATTTACCGACGCGGGACGACGTCGAACGGCGGCAAAAAGCAGCCGAAACGAGCGAACAGGAGCGGCAAAAGCTGGAAGTTGATACCAAGGCTGCCGAAACGGCCTATAAAGCCTTAGAAGGTCAATACGATCATCTCCGTCAGCAGTATCCGCAAGACGTCTCCTTGAAAGAACTGGAAGCTGAATTGAAAGCGGCGCAAAAGACACAGGCAGACCTTGAAAAGGCCCTGGCCCAAGGGGGAAATCTTCGCAAGGCCGTTTCCGATGGCGAGACGAAACTCAGCCAATGGGAAGCGGCCGAAGAAGCGGCAAGAAAGGCCTTAGAAGAGGCCAAAACGAGAGCCGTCAAGGCCGGCGAGACCCAGGCCCATTTGGAAGCGGAACTGCCCGAGGCCTATCGCAATCCCAAGGAACTCAGCCGCCGTCTGGCCGAGTTGACGCAGCACCTTAAAGACTATGAAGAAGCTCTTCAGAAAAGCCGGGATCATCTGGTAAGCTGTGAACGTCAGGGAGCTCAGCGCCAGGAAGAAGCCAGAAGCCTCACCCAGCAGGTCCTGACCCTGCGCAGTCGATTCAAACAGGACTATAACGACCTCGGCCAACGGGTACTGGCAGCGGGCTTTGCCTCCGTTCGTGCCTGCCGGGACATGCAGCCGTCCGTAAAGGATATTCCCGTCCTGGAAGCCGAAGTCCGTCAATATGAGACCAAGCTGCAGCAAGTACGAGGCCAGCTCGAACAGGAAAAATCAGCCATCGACGGTAAGCCACGTCCCGATGTCCCTGCTTTGGGGAAAAACTTGGCTGAAGCTGAAAAGACGAGCCGCGATCTTGCCGAAGAAAGGGGACGTCTGTCGGCGACCTTCTCCCAATGGCAGCAGGAAAAGAAGAAGCTACTGGCCCTCGGTCAGGACGAAGCGGATCTCGTCGAAGCCTATAAGACCGTCGGTGCCGTCTACGACCTCATTGCTGGCAAACAGACGGGCATCAACTTCGAGCGCTACGTCTTAGGGGCCCTCCTCGACGACGTCTTGGCCGCCGCTAATGAACGGCTCCAGGCCATGAGCCGTCAGCGCTATACCCTGCAGCGTTCCCAAAGTTGGGATGATAAAAGGGTTAAACAGATCGGCCTCGACATCGAAGTCTACGACAACTATACGGGCTATGCCCGGCCGGCCAACACCCTGTCCGGCGGCGAGACCTTCTTGTCGTCCCTGTCCTTGGCTCTTGGGCTGGCCGACGTCGTCCAGGCTTATTCCGGCGGCATCCACCTCGATGCCATCTTCATCGACGAAGGCTTCGGCACCCTCGACAGTGAGACTTTGGACTATGCCTTAAAGACCCTGGCGTCGCTTAAGAGCGGCGGCCGCCTGGTCGGCATCATTTCCCACGTGCCGGAATTAAAAGAGCGCATCGACGCCCGCCTGGCCATTCATAAAACCGATCGAGGCAGTACGTCGTCCTTTGAATTTTCCTAAGCTCGTCTCTATATTGTTGAATTGACGGAAAAAGTATATAATAAGGCATAATCGAGAGAGGAGGGACGGAATGTCCATTCAAAAAGTACGCGACTATTTTTCTCAGTGGGGAATGGCAGACAAAGTCATGGAACTGACCGAGTCCAGTGCCACCGTTGAAGAAGCGGCAGCAGCCCTTCATACGGAAGGTCGGCGCATTGCCAAGACCATGTCCTTTCTGGTCGGTGACCAGCCGATCCTCATCGTCTTTGCCGGCGATGCCCGCGTCGATAACCATAAGTACAAAGAGAGGTTCCATAAAAAGGCGTCCATGATCAAAGCGGACGACGTCGAAGGTCTCATCGGCCATCCCGTCGGCGGCGTTTGTCCCTTTGCCATCAATCCCGGCGTCGACGTGTATCTCGATGAATCACTCAAGCGTTTTCACACTGTCTTTCCGGCCTGCGGCACGGCCAACAGCGCCATCGAATTGACCCTGGATGAGCTGATGACCTATTCGAAGGCTCTCGAATGGGTCGACGTGTCCAAGGTCTGGCAGGAAGAAAGCATTTAACAAAGGGGGTTACACCATGCAGTTTACGTTTAAACACACCAATTTTAATGTATTAGATCTCCAGCGCAGCATGGACTTTTATAAAGAAGCTTTGGGCCTCACGGAAGTCCGCCGCATTGAAAATCCTGATTTCACCATCGTCTATCTCGGTGACGGCGTTACGGGATTTCAACTGGAATTGACGTGGCTCAAAGACCGTAAAGAACCGTACAACCTCGGCGACAACGAATTCCATACGGCTTTTGCCGTTAAGGATATGGATGCTGCCTTGGCCAAACATAAGGAAATGGGCTGCGTCGTCTATCAGAATCCGGCTATGGGTATCTACTTCATCGTCGATCCCGACGGCTACTGGCTGGAAATCATTCCGGAGCGTGGATGATGAAGAAAGAATATACCCAGCGGACAGCCCGCCTCATCGGTCAGGATAAAGTCGATGAGCTCAATACCAAGAAAGTCCTCGTCTTCGGTGTCGGCGGCGTCGGATCGGCTGTCGTCGAAGCCTTAGGGCGAGCCGGCGTCGGCCATCTCATCTTAGTCGATGCCGACGTCTTCGACCCGTCGAACCTCAACCGCCAGTTAGGCGCCACCGTCGACACGATTGGCCGATCCAAGGTAGAGGTCATGAAAGAACGGCTGCTTACCATCAATCCCGATATCGACGTCGAAACCCATGCCACCTTCTACTTGCCCGAAAGCCATGAAGGTTTCATCGCCAAATCCGGTGCCGATTACGTCGTCGATGCCATCGATACGACCAGTGCCAAGATCGCCATCATCGACGAAGCCTACCACAGCGGAATCCCCGTCGTCTCCTCCATGGGGGCCGGCAACAAGCTCCATCCGGAGTACTTCAAGCTCGACTACATCGAAAAGACATCCGTCGATCCCTTGGCTAAAATCATACGCCATGAATTGAAGAAGCGCCGCATCCGCCGCATCAAAGTCGCCTATTCGACGGAAGTACCCCGTACGCCCATCTCGGACAGCGAAGAACTTCGTCCCAGCCCGGGCAGCATCTCCTTCGTGCCGGCCACAGCCGGTATGATTTTAGCCGGTGCCGTCATCCGCGACCTCCTCGATTTAGATTAAAATAAAATTTTACCTATCTTATACACAAAGGCTGCGATCTAAAATCGCAGTCTTTTTTTACGATATTTTCACGGTATTTCGGCGATTTTGATAAGTATCGGAGCATACTTGTCCACAACATGATAGAGTATTTGCGCGTTGACACGACCTACTATATATAGTATCATAAATCTTGTAAATATCGGCCCCGAAATCGTATATATTGTGGGATACGCGGGACTTGTGGACATTTTTATACAATATACTGTGGAGGTAGACATATGCTGGAAGTAATCAAGAGAAACGGACAAAAAGTGCCTTTTGACAGGGACAAAATTACCATCGCCATTGAAAAGGCCATGAACAGCAGCAGCGGCGTATACGAAGAAGGCCAGGCTGCGAAGATTGCAGGTGAAATCGAAGCATATGCTGCATCCATTCATAAGGACATGACCATTTACGCTATTGAAGATCAGGTCTATTATCGCCTCTTGAAGTACAACAATCCGGCCACGGCCCGGGCTTATGAAAACTACAAAGCCATCCAGGCCTTTAAGCGCCAGACCAATACGACGGACAACGACGTTTTTGGCCTGTTGAACAACACCAACTTAGAAGTCCTGAATGAAAACTCCAATAAGAACGGCCACGTCGTTTCGACCCAGCGTGACCTCATTGCCGGCGAAGTTTCCAAAGACATTGCCCGCCGTAAATTGATTCCGGCCGACATCGTCCAGGCCCATGACAGCGGCGCCATCCATTTCCATGACATGGACTACATCATTCAGCCCATGTTCAACTGCTGTCTCATCAACCTCGAAGACATGCTGGCCAACGGTACGGTCATCAACGGCAAGAAAATCGACACGCCGAAGTCCTTCCAGGTTGCCTGCACGGTTACGACCCAGATCATCGCCCAAGTCGCCAGCGGCCAGTACGGCGGCCAGTCCATCAACGGCATCGACCGCATCTTGGCTCCTTACGTCCGCAAGTCCTTCAAAAAATACATGAGCGCCGTCGTCGAAGAACAGCGCGAAGTCTACGGCATTGAACCGGACATGGAAAAAGCCGAAGAAATCGCCTGGAAGCGTACGAAGAAAGAAATCAAAGACGGCATCCAGACGATCCAGTATCAAATCAATACCCTCATGACGACTAACGGCCAGGCTCCGTTTGTGACCTTGTTCATGTACTTTAAGCCCGATTACGAATACGCTAAGGAAGCGGCCCTCATCGATGAAGAACTCCTGCGTCAGCGCATTCAGGGCATTAAGAACGACGCCAACGTCTACGTCACGCCGGCCTTCCCGAAACTGATCTACGTCCTCGACGAACACAACGTCAGCGAAGGCAGCCCCTATTTCTACCTGACCCAATTGGCTGCCGAATGCACGGCAAAACGGATGTATCCCGACTACATTTCGGCCAAGAAGATGCGCGAATCCTATGAAGGCAACGTTTTCAGTCCCATGGGCTGCCGGTCCTTCTTAAGCCCCTGGAAAGACGCCGAAGGCAACTATAAATTCGACGGCCGCTTCAACATGGGTGTCGTCTCCTTGAACCTGCCTCAAATCGGGATTCTCGCCGATGGCGACGAAGAAAAATTCTTCCAGATCCTCGACAAGCGCTTGGAACTGTGCAAAAAAGCCCTCCTCCTTCGCGTCAATCTCTTGAAGAAGGTGACGTCTGACGTATCGCCGATCCACTGGCAGTACGGTGCCATTGCCCGCCTCCAGCCCGGTGAAACGATCGAAAAATTCATTTACGGCGGCTACGCAACCCTGTCCTTAGGCTACATCGGCATGTACGAAGCGACGATGTTGACCAAGCACTGCTCGCACACGACGCCGGAAGGCCGCAAGTTTGCCATGCGCATCATGGACGACCTCAACGCCCATATCCAAAAGTGGAAGAAGGAAACGAACATCGGCTTTGCCCTCTACGGTACGCCGGCTGAAAACCTGACCAACCGTTTCTGCAAGATCGATAAGGCTCGTTTCGGCTCCATTGCCAACGTTACCGACAAAGATTACTACACCAACAGCTATCACGTCGACGTCCGCGAACCGATCAACGTCTTCGATAAATTCTCCTTCGAAGCCGATTTTGAAGACAAATCGACGGGCGGCTGCATCAGCTACGCCGAAATCCCCAATATGGCCCATAATATCCCGGCTGTTCTTACCATGATCCAGTATATTTACGACCATATTGCCTACGGCGAATTCAATACCAAGCTCGACTACTGCCACGAATGCGGCTTTGACGGTGAAATCATCCTTAACGACGACAACCAATGGGAATGCCCGCGCTGCCATAATCAGGACCGCAACAAACTGACGGTTATCCGCCGGACCTGCGGCTACTTGGGCGAAAATTTCTGGAATGAAGGGCGGACACAGGAAATCAACAACCGTGTCCTCCACATATAAGAGGTGACTTTCGTTGCATTATGCACAGATGAGACAATATGATATCGCTAACGGGCCCGGCATTCGCTCGACCCTCTTCGTGACGGGCTGCTCGCGAAACTGCTTCAATTGTTTCAACCCGGAATACCAAAATGCTAAGTTTGGCCAAGAGTGGACCGACAAAGAAAAGAAACAGCTCCTGTCCTGGCTTCAGGCGCCGACTAACAGCGGCTTGACCCTCCTCGGTGGGGAACCGATGGAAAATACCGACGGCCTGACGCCTTTGATTCAGGAAATCAAAGCGGTCTTGCCCGACAAATCCGTCTGGGTCTACTCCGGCTTCACCTACGATGAAATTATTCAGGATCCGCAAAAAAAGGCCCTCCTCGATCAGTGCGACGTCCTCGTCGACGGCCCCTTCGTCGACGCTTTGAAAGACCCGGGACTCTATTTCAGAGGCTCGTCGAACCAGCGCATCATCGACCTTCAGAAGACGCGTGAGTCCGGCGAGATCACTCTCGTATGGCCTGACGGACGATAATCCGCCTTTTCCGGATTTTTACTATAAGAAGTAATGAGTATTGGCTAATATGATTTACACCGTAAGCCTTTCTTGATATAATAAGTATAAATAGACGTTCTTATTTCCTTGCATTTGTAACGTCAAACAGACGTTGAGGGGGGCTTATTATGGTAGTCGATTCCGTTAAAAAATTAAAAAATGTCGTCAGCGAAGTTATGAAAGGCTATACCAGCAATTCGACAGGCGGATGCTGCGGCGTGTCCCTTCCGCCGGAAGAACAGCGCGAACTGAAACGGCTGAAAGAGGGCGCACAGGCCGATAAGGCTGAAAAGAAAGATTGACACGTACGATAAAAACGAGTACACTACAGTCATAGAACGCAAACGCACGACGGGGACACCACGCAAGGTGTCAATCGTCGTGCGTTTTTATTTTGCTCACGAGAGGTGGATACGATGCAATTATTATTGAATGGGGCCCGCGTCGACGGCCCTTGGTCTTCATTAGAAGAATTGAAACATGCCCACGGTAAGGGCCAGGAAATCACCATCGTCAACGGTTTTGCGACGACAGAAAATTTACCCTTACAAGACGGCGATGAAATCTATTTTATCCCTAAAGACCGGCTGCCGCCGAAAGAAGCCTTGGAGGCCATGATGTGTTCCCGCCACACGCCGAAAGTCCATGAAAAGGTCAGTGCCGGCCGGGTTGCCATCTGCGGTCTCGGCGGACTCGGTTCTAATGCGGCGGTCTATTTGGCACGGACCGGCGTCGGGCACCTGCACCTCATCGACTTCGATACGGTCGATGCCAGCAACCTGAACCGCCAGTCCTACATGGTCCGCGACTTGGGGCAGCGTAAGACCGATGCATTAGCTCGGCAGATTGCCGATATCAATCCCTTTATCGACGTCCGTACGGACTTCGTGCGCATGACCGAAGACAATACGGCCGACCTCTTACAAGATGACCAGATCGTCTGCGAAGCCTTTGACAACCCCGATGCTAAGACGATGTTGGTTCACACCGTGTTGGAACAGTGTCCCGATAAATATATCGTCTCCGCCTCGGGCATGGCCGGCTACGGCGACAGCAATGAAATCCAGACCAAGAAAATCATGGACCGTTTCTACGTATGCGGCGATCAGACGCGAAATGCCAAACCCGGCCGGGGACTCATGGCCCCTCGTGTCGCCATCTGTGCGGCCCACGAAGCCAATCTCATCATTCAGCTCCTGGTAGACGTTTTGTAATTTTTGTCGCGTAATGGGCGAACTTTCGAACCGCCGGAGAGGCGGCATTGCCGGGAAGAAAGGCGATGCCGAGAGTAATGGATGCCGGCGGATCGAGGGGCAGGAGGACGGCTGACGTCACCCGTTTCCGGGTAATGAGGCGGTTCATGATACAGATGCCGAGTCCTTCTTCGACCATCGAAATAGCAGCTGCATTCTCCAGCGTCGTATAACCGATACGAGGCTGGAGATTATTTTTTTTTAGGAGATGCAAAACGTCGTCGTCCTTCCCGAGGGCCGGCATGATGACCGTTTCTTTTTGGCAGCGGGAAAGAGGATAGGGGCCATTGGGGGCCAATTCATGGTCGGGTGGGACGGCGGCCACCATTTCATCGTCAGAAAGGGGAATCCAGTCGTAAGGCATGGGTTCCTGATAACTGAGAAAACCGATGTCGGCCGTGCCGTCGTCGAGCCAGGCCGTGACCTCCTGACGGATGCCTTCCATCAAGTGAATCTTGATTTGGGGATAATCCCTTTGAAAGCGGCCGATGACTTTAGGAAGCCAGTGCGTAGCGACACTGGAATAGGCGGCGATGTTGAGGCTGCCCGTCAATAGGCCGCGTATGTCTGAGGAGAGTTCCTCGATTCGTTTCTCTTCACTGAGGAGCTGTCGGATGGGAAGTAATAGGCGCTCGCCATTTGGCGACAAGGTGACGCCATGGCGGCTGCGGAGCAATAAGGGAAAACCGACTTCCTTTTCAAGAGCCGCTACGAGTTGACTGACACCGGATACGGTGTAGTCTAGTTGTTTGGCCGCAGCGGCAAAACTTCCCGTTTCGACGGCTGCTAAAAAGGCTTTATAACGTGCCGTATCCATAGTACCTACCCCCTGTACCTTATTCATTAAGTAATACTGTATGAAATATAAAAGAATTATAGATTTACTTAAGTATAATCGATGACTATAATAATGTACAGAAAAGGAGGTATCGTCATGAAGGTCAACGGAAACGGACAAGTCATGCTGGCCGGTATCCTGTGGGGGACCATCGGCATCTTCATTTGGTATATGGAAAGGGCCGGGGCATCCGTCGAATGGATCAGCTTCTTACGGGTGTTGTTTTCATGGCTCGTCTTAGTAGCCTTCGTCTGCTGGCGAAACGGTCCGGCCTCGATGAAGGTGAAGCCTGAAATCATGGCTTACTGCGCCCTGTTAGGCCTCATCTGTCACGGCATCTATAATATCTTTTACAGCCTGGCCGTCACCTCCATCGGCGTGTCCCTCAGCGCCGTCCTGCTCAATGTGGCCACCGTTTTTACGGCCGTCTTTTCAGCCCTCTTCTTTCAGGAAAAGATTACACCTTTGAAGGGGCTGGCGCTGGTAATCAACATCGTCGGCTGCGTCCTGGCCGTTACCGGCGGCACCTTCGACTTGACGGCCCTTTCCCTGTGGGGCCTTGGCTGGGGCATCATGGCCGGTCTCTGTTATGGCCTGACAGCTATCATCGGCAAGGTAGCTGGTTACGGTACCGACGCCTTCGTCATGAGCCTGTGGAGCTTCTTTTGGGCTGCCCTCTGCCTTCTCGGTTGGATTCTGTGGCAAGGAGGGCCCATGGTCATGACGCCGTCCGTTTTAGGAATGGGCTTTTTCTACGCACTCATCCCGACCGTCTTGGGCTATATCCTATATTACCTGGGCCTCCAGCAAATCGAAAATCTGAGCCGCGTCCCCGTCCTGGCCTCCTTAGAAACAGCCGCTGCCGTTATCCTGGGCATGAATCTCACCGGCGACATCTTGAACCTGACGAACCTCCTCGGCATCGCCCTAATCATAGCTTCCCAGTGGCTAATCGGGAAAAGCCGCCAATAATCGCTGTACCTGGAGACAACGTGATTACCTTTCTTGAGACCGATGGGCTGGCAAACCGATTGGAAGCATAACCGTATAGATCTTAAATCGGGAGAAAAATAGATTTTGACAGGCTCTCCTTTAAGTCTGCATGAGATGGGATGATATCTCATGCAGACCTAAAGGAGAGCTTGTTTTATGTGAAATAAGGAAAGGCTTTCTATATACCTACGGAAGACCGTCGGAGGGAGACGAATCATGGCTGGTGTGACCGTAGCGACAAGGGTCCAGGAGGTCTTTGGAAAATCTTGAAGGGCGAAGGTTACGATGCTCGTCGTGTTACAGACCGAGCCTTCTTGATTGACACCATAGAAGAATCTGTGGAATACGGCTACGGGAGTATTCACGTCTCTGAAAGGGCAGGCCGGCGATTGGTTGGCCGTATAAAAGATATCATCGGAAACCGGCATCAAAAATAATGTGTATTATATTTTTTCAAGTGTATACTTGACGATTAACCGTTCACGATACAGTGGCTTTGTATTTTTTTCAGCATCCTAAAGCAGATGCGGCAAAGGTTTTCATGATTTATTGAAAGTGAAAATCCTATGCGTTTCGATGACCGCCGTTTCCGTAAATTGCGGAAATAAATCCGTCTATGATGTAAATACGGAAACTGTTATAATAAAGTGAACAATATTATGTATATATATCATAATATTACGGTATACACAGCGTTGCGGTATATACGATATTGCCGTATATATGCTGTTTCGGTATATACCGATACGAAACTTCCATACAAAAGGGGGAAATAGTTGTATGGACAAAAAGTCACGAAAGAAAAAAATTATAGAGCTTCTCATTACCCGTCCGGAAGGCATGACTGGGGAAGACATTGCCACGCAGATCGGCGTTTCTTCCCGTACTGTCCGATCGGATATGAAAAAGTTACAGGAACGGTTGCAGTCCTTTAAAAGCGAAATCATTGCTGCCCCCAATAAAGGCTATCGATTGGAAGTGAAGGAACCGAGAGAAGTGCTTCTTCAACTTTCCGATGAATCTAAAACTCAGGTAGGAATGTTACAGTCTGTATCACAACAGAATTATATTATCGGTCGGTTTATCGTAGCGTGTCTCGATGATGATTCGGTTACGCAGATGCATCTTTCTGAAGAGATGCATGTTGGTATTTCAACGATAAAAAAATACCTTGCCGAAACGCGGCTGAAACTAGAGGAATGGAACCTGACACTGGAACAGTACAAAACAGAAGGCTTGCGAATCGCCGGTGAAGAGGGAAATATCCGCAGCTTTATCGTCGATTATCTTCAAGAAGTAGAGAATCCCCTCGTTAAAGAACGGATTTTTTCACAGACGTCTGATGTACAGTATCAAGATATTTTGCTCAATATTTCTGAAGTTCGCAATCTGCCTTTTACCGATACGGCACAGCATAACCTTATCGTACAGGTTGCCTTATCTGTATTGCGGTCACAACGGGGCCATACCTTGGCTATTACGTCTAGTCTGGCTCAAAAACTGGAAGTTTCCTTTGAACACGATACGGCAAAGAAAATCGCCAACAGTATTAACGAAAAGCTGTCCATCGATTTGCCCTTTAGCGAGGTGTTTTATCTGACTCAGTGCCTCTTGACGGGGAAAAAGTTCCACGATGGTGAATCGGGATTGAATGATGATCACATCCGGCAATTGGTAGAAACCATACTGGACAGGGTCGATGAAAAGTTCGGTCTCGATTTTAGCGACGATTCGTACTTGAAAGAAGGGCTCATGCTGCATCTGCGCATTGCTATTGCCCGCGTCCAGTTCCACATGGCCATACGGAATGAACTTCTAGAAACGGTAAAGCATGACTATCCCGTGCCTTTCCAGATTTCCGTCTATGCCGCAAAGATTGTGAACGATATCGAAGGTGTCCAGTTTAATGAAAATGAAATCGGTTATATTGCGCTCCATTTTGGGGCTGCCATGAGCCGGAACAGCATGATGGATCTCGATGAAGTAAAACGAGTGTATATCGTCTGCTCTGCAGGACTGGGGGTTTCGATGCTCTTAAAGGCCAAGGTTCGGGAACATTTCCGCAACAGCATACAAGTCGTCGATGTCCTGCCTGCATACAAGGTGACCCAGGATATCATCGATGATGCCGACTTTATCTTCTCTACGGTACCATTACCGATGGAATCGCCGAAAATCTTAAGCGTCAATCACATGCTGCAAAAAGAAGACATCGAAAAAATCCAACGCGTCGTTTTCCATCGCCAAGATGAAGTCGGCAGTGATGATTTGATGAAAGGCTTTTTCCATGGTGACTCCTTCTTTCTTAATAAAGATTTTAAAACACGGGAAGAATGCTTGGAATTTCTCACGGATCAAGCCGTTCAAGGCGGCTATATGGATGAACAGAGCAAGCAATCCGTCTTTGAACGGGAACAACTTAGCTCGACGGCCGTCGGTAACTTGGCTGCTTTGCCTCATGCCATGGATACGGAACATGTCAAATCCAATATTTCCGTGCTGACCTTGCAAAAGCCCATTCCTTGGGGGGACATGCAGGTGCAGATCGTCTTTTTGTTGACTATTGAACAAGAAAAATCGGCACTGTGGGAAAAGGTATTCTTGCGGTTATATAATTTCATCAAAGACGGAAATGGTGCCGAGCAAATGCGGAAAATTCGGGATTTTGAACAATTTATGAGCCTCTTTGCCGAGGTGATACCATAAGGATCACGAAGTTCCTGCTACAGGGCTGCGTCCTATATAAATTATAATATTTGAAAACGTAAGGAGATGTTACTATGAATGCGAAAAAAACTGTTTTAATTGCCTGTGGCACCGGCATTGCCACTTCTACGGTTGTCAGCACGGTTGTACAGAAAATTGCCAATGAAAACGATTTGAACGTGGATATTATCCAGTGCAAGATGATGGAAGTTCCGGGCTATGCAGACCGGGCCGACCTCTTGATTACGACGACGGTCGTCGATAAGGATCAATATAAGTTCCCTGTCATCGGTGGTCGACCTTTCCTTACGGGAATCGGAAAAGACAAGGTAATTGCGGAAATTGTAGAAGTCCTCAAAGCATAATTTTATAGCGAAATACTTTTTGAAAAGAGAGATGGTGTTAAAACCGTCTCTCTTTTTTATTTTTCCAGGAAGGTATTACTGGTAAGAATTTTCCGCAATTCGATTTAGGAAATAAATCGGCCCATGAAGAATGAAAAATTTCCGCATGCGTGGAAGTAACTATAACTATGAGGGAAAGTTCTCACTTGGTATACTGTAGTCAGCTCAAGAGAAAGACACAAATACAGAACCATAAAAATTATCACATAAAGAAAAGAGGATGCATATGGATAGTACAATACAGCAGGAGCTCGTTCTCCTCAATGTAGAAGCCAAAGACAAATTTGATTTATTAGAACAGTTAGCATGTCATTTGCAAAAACTGGGGTATGTCAAGGATAGCTATAAAGACGCTGTCATTGCCCGGGAAAAAGTCTTTGCTACCGGCCTGCCGACTGTCGCAGGAGGGGTAGCGATTCCCCATACGGATGCCGAACACGTAAATGAACCGGCTATCTGTTTCGCGCGTTTAACGAAGCCCGTCGACTTTGTCATCATGGGTGACGATGAAGAAACGGTTTCCGTCGATCTCGTTGTCATGTTAGCTATGAAAGAGCCGCACGCACAAATCGATCTCCTGCAGAACCTCATGGGGGTTTTCCAAGATGAAGATGCGTTGACCTATCTGAAAACGCAAAATGATAAACAGAGCATCGTAAACTTCATAAAAGAACGTGTCTTTAACAACTCAGCAGAATAATAGTGTATAAGGAGGAACTTATCATGAATACGAAAAAAACAGTTTTAATTGCTTGTGGTACCGGTATTGCTACCTCTACGGTGGTCAACAGCGCCGTACAGAAAATTGCTAAGGAACACAACTTAGACATCAATATGATTCAGTGCAAAATGATGGAAGTACCCGGCTATGCCGATCGGGCTGATCTTTTGATCACGACGACCGTCGTCGATAAGGACCAGTATAAATTCCCCGTCATCGATGGCCGCCCCTTCCTTACGGGAATTGGAAAAGACAAAGCCATTGCAAAAATTATCGAAGAATTAAAAAGTTAATAGAGGTGTCTTATAAAGGAGGTTTCATAAAATGGAACAATTAACACCCATGGTACAAGCATTCTTAGCTCTTGGGCCTACCGTTATTTTACCAGTATTCATTTTCTTCATCGGCTTACTGTTCCGTGTTAAACCGGCAGAATCCTTCCGCTCCGGCCTGACTATCGGCGTTGGTTTTGTAGGAATCAACTTAGTTGTCGCCTTGTTAGTTGATAACTTGGGACCGGCAGCACAGGCTATGGTTGCCAACTTTGGCATCCAGCTGACGGCTATCGATGTCGGTTGGCCGGGATCGGCAAGTATTGCTTGGGCATCGCCGATCGCCGCTGCGATTCTCCCAATCGGTTTGTTAGTAAACTTCGTCATGCTCGTCACCAAGACGACGAAGACGATGGACGTCGATATTTGGAACTACGGGCACTTCACTTTCTGCGGTGCTTGCGTTTATGCCTTGTCGAACAGCTTCATCATGGCTATCCTTGCCGCTGTTCTCTTCGAAATCGCCATCTTGAAAATTGCTGACTGGACGGCACCGTATATGGAAACATACTTCGGCCTCGAAGGGATTTCCGTTCCGACCGGTTCGGCAGCTTCCTATGCCACCCTCGGCGTTCCGCTTATCTGGCTTATCCAGAAGATTCCTTTCATCAAAGACCTCAAAGCGGACCCGGCTTCTATTCAGAAACGCTTCGGTATCTTCGGCGAACCGATTTTCATGGGCTTGTTCTTAGGTATCATCATCGGTGCGCTTGCCGGCTATAATCCCGGTAAAATCATCCAGGTCGGCATGGCTATGGCCGGCGTCATGGTTCTCATGCCGCGTATGGTTAAGCTTCTTATGGAAGGCTTGATTCCCATCTCGGAAGGGGCTCGTGAATTTTTACAGAAACGCTTTGGCGAAGACTCGGAAAATGCTAAGATTTACATCGGTCTCGACGCAGCGGTTACGACCGGCCATCCTGCTGTTATCGCAACGGCCCTGATTCTCGTCCCGCTTACCTTGTTAATGGCGGTCATCCTTCCCGGAAACATCGTACTGCCCTTTGGCGACTTGGCGACCATTCCCTTCTTCGTTGCGATGATCGTAGCTGCAGCCCGCGGCAACATCATTCACTCCGTCATCGCCGGCGTCGTTGTTATCAGCATATCCTTACTCATTGCTTCGTTTATGGCTGAATTCCAGACGTCCATGGGCCTCATGGCACAGTTTAAGATGCCTGACGGCGCCGCTCTCATTTCTTCCATTGACCAGGCAGGTAACTTCGTCAACTTCATCATCTTCCAGATCTTTGCATTGTTTGCATAATTATATGCCCGTGCAGGGCGTAAAACCGCCCTGCATCTATTTTTTTGACTATTTTTAAGATATTTTCCACTAAAATTAGAATTTAAATTCATAAAAGTGTATTTTTATAGGAGGTAGTTATCATGAAAGCACTCGTTAAGATGCAAGAAGGCGCAGGTAATTGGGCTGTTATCGATAAACCGGAACCGAATCCCGGCGAAGGCCAGGTAAAAATTAAGGTAGAATATATCGGCATTTGCGGCAGTGATATTCACACGTATGAAGGTCACTACAACGTCAACGCCAAAGGCCTCACTATCGGTCACGAATTTGCCGGCGTCGTTGCAGAAGTAGGCCCCGGCGTGACCAACGTCAAGGTAGGCGACCGGGTTACCAGTGAAACGACCTTTGAAGTCTGCGGTACCTGCGAATATTGCCAGGCTGGCGAATACAACCTTTGTTCTCACCGCAAAGGCCTTGGGACACAGCAGGACGGTGCCATGGCACAGTATATCCTGGCCCGTGCCCAGAGCTGCCACATCCTGCCGGAAAATGTAACCACTCGTCAGGCCTCGATTACGGAAGCTGCCTGCTGCGCTTACCATGGCGTACATAAAGCCGATATAAAACCGGGAGATATCGTCCTCGTCCTGGGTCCCGGGCCGATCGGTCTCTTGACGGCACAAGTCGTCATGGCCCGCGGCGGCCGTGTCATCATGACCGGCCTTACTTCAGATATGGGCCGTTTGAAGATTGCCAAGGAAAAATTTGGCGTAGAATACATCGTCGATGTACAGAAAGATGACGTCAAAGCTCTTGTCAATGAACTGACCAACGGTTATGGCGCTGATGTCTGCTATGACTGCACCGGTGCCGTTCCCTCCATGCAGTCCGGCATGGATTTGCTCCGTAAGAAAGGGCAGTACGTACAGATTGGCTTATTTGCCAAAGACGAAGTACCCGTAGACTTCTCCAAGATCATTCAAAAAGAATTGGTCGTATACGGAAGCCGCAGCCAGAATACGCACGATTGGGAACCGACGCTGCAGCTCATGAGCGAAGGCAAAATCAACGCTGATAAGATGATTACCCATGAAGTAGGTATCGACGAATGGGATAAAGCCTATCAAATGCTGAAGAGCGGCGAAGCCACAAAAATCGTCATGCATCCGATTGGCTAATAGAAAAAAGTAGTCGTAGACACGCCGGTCTGGGCCGGCGTGTTATGACGTAATATCCCATTCAGGAGGTTTTCGTATGAACATAGATTGCAGTACCGTGAAAATGGAAACGGAAAAACGCGCTCGTCAGTTGCGCCGCAACATCGTGCGCATGCTGACCGAGGCCGGATCCGGTCATCCCGGCGGATCCCTTTCCATCATCGATATTTTGAACGTCCTCTATTTTGAAACGATGCATATCGATCCGGCACAGCCGAAAATGGCGGACCGCGACCGCTTCGTCCTCTCCAAGGGCCATGCAGCACCGGCGTTGTATGCAGCGCTCCAGGCACGCGGCTATTTTGCCGAAGAAGAGCTCTGGAAGCTTCGTAAGACCGGCGCCATGCTGCAGGGCCACCCGGATATGAAAAAGGTTCCTGGCGTCGACATGTCAACAGGATCGCTGGGGCAAGGCCTTTCAGCAGCTAACGGAATGGCACTGGCAGCAAAACTGGATAAGGCCCCATGGCAGGTCTATGTCATTGCCGGCGACGGTGAAATCCAGGAAGGTCAGATTTGGGAAGCTGCCATGAGCGCAGCCCATTATCATCTCGACAATGTCATGCTTTTCGTCGACTGCAACGGACTTCAGATCGATGGTACCAACGACGAAGTCATGACCGTCAATCCTGTCAGTGACAAATTTAAGGCCTTTGGCTGGAATGTCATCGAAATTAACGGTCATGATTACGAGGCAATCCGCGGAGCTATTGCTGCCGGCAAGAGCGTCAAGGATAAACCGACGGCTGTCATCAGCCACAGCGTCAAGGGCAAAGGCGTTTCGTTCATGGAAAATCAAGTGGGATGGCACGGCAAGGCTCCATCACCGGAACAGTGCGCCCAGGCTCTGAAAGAACTGGGAGAAGGAGG
The DNA here is from genome assembly GCF_036305205.1 of Megasphaera massiliensis. Classification (NCBI taxonomy): domain Bacteria; kingdom Bacillati; phylum Bacillota; class Negativicutes; order Veillonellales; family Veillonellaceae; genus Megasphaera; species Megasphaera massiliensis. The sequence goes on along the minus strand of NZ_JAXIXE010000014.1, from coordinate 47,092 downwards.
CGAAGCGTAATGGCTATGGCAACTCGGGCAGCCTATGGGAAGCTGCTGGAAACTGAATTATATAAAAATCCCCGCGTCGTCGTATTGGACGCGGACTTAGGGAATGCGACGAAATCAGCTTCGTTTAAGAAGGCAGCTCCAGAACGCTATTTCAATATGGGCATTTCTGAAGCGGATATGATGGGGACGGCAGCAGGACTAGCGACAGCCGGCAAGATTCCCATTGCCAGCACTTTTGCTATCTTTGCAACGGGCCGTGCCTTTGAACAGATCCGCAATTCTATTTGCTATCCTAAGTTAAATGTTAAGATTGCTGCAACCCATGCCGGCCTTACCGTCGGTGAAGACGGTGGCAGCCATCAGGCGATTGAAGACCTTTCACTCATGCGCAGCCTGCCCAATATGACTGTCATCAATCCGGCCGATGCGAAAGAAGCGCAGGAAGCCTTGAAAGCCGCTGTCGACTATGAAGGCCCTGTATACATTCGTCTCGGCCGTGCCGAAGTGCCTGATATCCACGATGATTCCTATCAATTCCAGTGGGGGAAAGGCGAAATTTTACGTGAAGGCAGTGACGTCGGCATCATCGCGACGGGCATCATGGCTGCTAAAGCGTTGGAAGCTGCAGATGCCTTGGAAGCCAAGGGAATCCATGCCCGGGTCATCAACATCCATACGCTGAAACCCTTGGATGAAGAACTCGTCATAGAAACGGCTAAGATGACAGGCCATATCGTTACCTGCGAAGAACACAGCGTCATCGGTGGACTGGGATCGGCTGTCAGTGAAGTATTAGTACGCCATTGCCCGGTCAAGCAGGACTTTATCGGCGTTGACGATTGCTTTGGCCAGTCCGGTAAACCGGCAGAATTATTAGAAAAATATGGCCTTACAGCAGCGGCCATCGTAAAAGCGGCTGAAACGAAATAAGTTCATACTACGTATGTGATTAGGAGGCAGATAGCGGTGAAACTCATCATTGGCAGCGACCATGGCGGTTTTGAATTAAAAAAATCAATTATAGAGTATTTAGATAAAGAAGGTATTGCCTATACCGATGCGGGTACCCACACGTCGGAACGGTGCGACTATCCTGTTATTGCAAAAAAAGTAGCCGAAGCCGTAGCCGCCGGTGAATACGACAGAGGTATCCTCCTTTGCGGAACGGGCATCGGCATCGGTATTGCAGCCAACAAGGTTCATGGAATCCGGGCGGCTCTTTGCCACGACATGTTTTCTGCAGAATACTGCCGGCGCCACAACGATGCCAACATTCTCACCATGGGCGGCCGTGTCATCGGTCCGGGATTGGCCATCGAAATCGTCCGTCTTTTCCTCACGACCGGCTTCGACGGCGGCCGTCATGCAGAACGGCTCAATATGGTTAAGGAAATGGATACGTAAAGGATCTGACGACAGTGATTAATAAAATTGGAGTATTGACAAGCGGCGGCGATTCTCCCAGCATGAATGCTGCCATCCGCAGCGTGACTCGGTATGCCATCTATAAGGGCCTGACGGTGGAAGGCATACAGCGTGGCTATGAAGGCTTGATCCACGGCGAAAGCTTGGCTTTGAATCGTCGCTCTGTAGGCGGTATCATCCATCGCGGCGGTACGCATTTACGGACGTCTCGTTCTGAAGAATTCATGACCCGAGAAGGGCGGCTGAAAGGCTATAACTGGCTCGTGCAGAATCACATCGATGCCCTTGTCGTCATTGGCGGCAACGGCTCCATGAAAGGTGCTGAAAAGCTGAGTGAAATGGGGCTGCCGACGGTTACGATTCCCGGCACTATCGATAACGATATGGCAGGAACGCAATATACCTTGGGCTATGATACGGCTGTCAACACCGTATTAGAGGCAGTGAACCGAATCCGGGATACGGCTGTTTCTCATGACCGCGTGGCCATCATCGAAGTCATGGGGCGCCATGCAGGCTTCATCGCCTTGGAATCGGGACTGTCCTGTGGGGCTGAAATCGTCTTGATACCGGAAAAGAAGATGTCCATGGAAGAAGTGTCCCACCATCTGGAAGCATCTCATAAGCAGTGGAAAAAGAACAGCATCATCATTACGGCGGAAGGCGCTGTGAGCGGAGCCGAGGTCCTTCAGTATATGAAGGCGCATCATCCGGAAATGAATCCCAGCCTGACCGTTTTGGGCTATCTCCAGCGCGGAGGCGCACCGAGTGCCCGCGATGCGAAGATGGCCAGCCTTTTTGGACAGAAGGCTGTAGAATATCTGCTGTCTGGCGGTACGGGGGCCGTCGTCGGTCTTATCCACGACAACATCGTTGCCACGCCTTATGAGGAAGCTGGCCAATTTCAGTTCGGTATCGATGAAAACGAATATGAATTGGTCCATGCACTGGGAATGTAATAGGAAGGTTTACTAAGAAGGGGCCCTTCTTTTAAGGCAAACCTCTCAAAGTAACGAACAAGAGGAGCCTTGTTGTATAGGTCTCCTCTTCTTTTTATGTACCCCTTGGAGGAGGTAATTTCGTATGATTACGTTAATGGGGAAAAGCGTCTTTCGCGGCATCACCATTGGACCGCTGGCACTTTTTCATCGAAACACGATATCTACAGCTGTCCATGAAATAGAAAGTGTTGAAGACGAAGTCAAACGCTTTCATGGAGCTAGAGAAAAGGCTGTGGAACAACTGCGCATGCTCTATGACAAGGCCGTTCAAAAGGTAGGCGAAGAGCAGGCTGCCGTCTTTGAAGTCCATCAAATGATGCTGGAAGATGACGACTATATCGAATCCATTGAAGGACTGATTCAGGATAAAAATATGAATGCCGAAGCTGCGGTAGAACAGACGGCCCGGTTGTTTGCCGAAATGTTCCGCTCTATGGAGGATGCCTACATGCAGGGCCGTGCGGCCGATGTCCTCGATATTTCCCGTCGCGTACAGATGGAATTGTGCGGCGGTCAGGGCGTCGATTTCAGTAAGTATGGTGAAGTCATTATTGCAGCCGATGACCTCGTACCGAGCGAAACGCTCCAGCTCGATACGGATAAGCTTATTGGCTTCGTCACCTCCGGCGGAAGCACGAGCTCGCATACGGCTATCCTGGCCCGTACACTGGGTATTGCTTCTGTCGTAGGCACGGGAACACAGCTTCATCAGGACGTAGACGGCATGTTGGCAATCATCGACGGGACTACGGGCATGGTTTATATCGATCCCGATGACGACACCCTGGAAAAGATGAAGGCGAAGAAGGCTGAAGAAGACGAACGGCATGCTAAATTAGAACAAGTACGGGGACTTGAATCGGTGACCCTTGATGGCAAAAAAATCAATGTCTTTGCCAATATCGGCAATACGGAAAACCTGCCGCAAGTGCTCCAAAATGATGCGGAAGGCATCGGGCTGTTCCGTAGCGAATTTCTCTATCTCGGCCGCAAGGATTATCCGACGGAAGAAGAACAATTCGAAGCCTACAAAAAGACAGCCCGGACCTTGGAGGGCAAAACGGTTGTCATCCGGACGCTCGATATTGGCGCTGATAAAAAGGTGGATTATTTTAACTTGGCGCCGGAAGAAAACCCGGCCATGGGCATGCGGGCCATCCGCATCTGCCTGACACGGCCTAATCTCTTTAAAACTCAGCTCCGAGCCCTCTGCCGGGCGTCCGCCTTCGGAAAAATTGCCATCATGTTCCCGATGATTATCTCGGTAGATGAAGTGAAGCGCTGTAAGGCCCTTTTACAAGACGTTCGGGCAGAACTGGATGAACAGGGACTACCCTATGATCGCCATATGGAAGTGGGCATCATGATTGAAACGCCGGCGGCAGCGGTCATGAGTGACGAGCTGGCAAAGGAAGTCGATTTCTTCAGCATCGGCTCCAATGACCTGACTCAGTACACACTGGCTATCGACCGTCAGCAGACGACACTCGATTCCTTCTTTGATGCCCATCATCCGGCGGTACTGCGTCTCATTGAACAGACCATTCAAAACGGCCATAAGGCTGGCATCTGGGTTGGTATCTGCGGTGAATTAGGGGCAGATCTTACCTTGACCGAACTGTTTCTTCGCATGGGGGTCGATGAGCTTTCTGTAAGTCCATCGGCTGTGCTGGGCCTGCGTGAAAAAATACGTTCCCTTGATTTGACAAAATAAATTGTCCATTGTACAGTAAGAAAGAGTCTGTACAACGTGAGATTACTCATTGTATACAGGCTCTTCGTAATTTCGATGCCCCAGGGTATCGTGGCTGAGGAGGATATATGGATAGACGAAAGCTATTTGTGTTTGACCTGGATGGAACTATGTTCGATACGGAAATTATTTCCTATCAGTGTTGGCGGGACGTATCGGCCCGTTACGGATTCCAAATGGGACGTGATGTATTTGATCTCATGTTGGGCCGTGACAACCTGCGCGTCCGCTCTACCTGTGAAAATGCCTTTGGGCCGACCTATCCCTATGACCGGGTGTGCAAGGAGAAGATAGAACTGCAGCTGGAGTACTACCACACCCATGATATTCCTATGAAACCGGGATTACTCCATATCTTGGAATACGCGAAAGAACAGGGCATCCTCTGTGCTGTTGCCTCGTCGTCACCGCTGAAACTCATTGAGTATCTGCTGAAAAAGACGGCTATTGATTCCTTCTTCACCGTCGTCCAAAGCGGAGAAGAAGCAGCCCATGGAAAACCGGAACCCGATATCTTTCTCATGGCTTGTGACAAGGCCGGCATTGCACCGGAAGATGCCCTGGTTCTGGAAGATTCAGAAAGCGGCATCCTGGCAGCTCATGCCGCAGGAATCCCGTCCGTATGGATCCCGGACCTTGTGACGATTCCCGAAGAGGTGCAGCAGTTGGCTTGGCAATGCTGCCAACGTTTGGATGAAGTACCGGCTCGGCTAGAACAAAACTATGGTAAGACGCATATGAACGGCTAAAAATGATGTGCCCAAAAAAGTTAGATATAACCACTGCAGCAAACAGGCTGCGGTGGTTTTTCTATGCAGAGGCATGGCTAAGTACGTAGGTTGCCGGACTGAATCTGCCGTGTGTTTCCTCGGGTGCTTACGTATCGGTTGAGCTGCATGAAGCTTAGCCTTAAAAGGGCATCTACTATAAAAATCCCCCTAAACTTTGGATTTTTTGTCCAATGTCAGGGGGATAATCTGTTGCTTAAAGGGACAGATTCAATGGTTTTCTTAACTGTGCAGATTTTTCCAAGCCTTCGGTACGGGGATGAGGAAGGCGAAGATGGAGCCTATGACGGCGGCAATCCAGAGGATTTGCAGGGCTGTCGTCAGGCCCCACTGGTCGGCACCCCAGCCGACAAGGGGTGAGACCAGTCCGCCGATGGTCGTCGTAAGGCCCAGGGTGACGCCGGAAGCAAAGCCGACGTTTTTCCCAAGGTAGGTCTGTCCTAAGACGACGATAGGGCTGTAGGCGGCAAAGAGGGAGAAGGCGACGGGCAGGAGCAGTAATGTCGCCGTGACGATATTGGTGCTGTTGACCAGGAAGAACATGGACGGAATCATGAGCAGCATGGCCCCGCGCAGAATGCGGATGAAGCCGAAGCGATCGGCCAGGATGCCGCCGAGGAAGGTGATGACGACGCCCATGGAGAAGAGGATTGATAAGGCGAGACTCCCTGTCGTCGGGGCAGCGTGGAGGACGTTGATCCAAAAGAGGGGAATGAAGGCGTTGCAGAGTGTAAAGCCGATGGAACGGACGAAGATGATGACCGACAGACGGCTGAAGGCACCCCATTCGTTTTCCTTGACTTCGCCGGGATGGGCTTTTTGTTCTGCTTTTTTGGATTCCTGTACGAGGGACAGGATGTGGGGCATACGGTTGTAGATGATGAGGGCCAGGATGGTGTTGACGATGCCGAAGATGACAAGACCGCGGATATCAAAGGCATAGGCACAGGCACCGGCGACGATCGGTCCTACGGCAAAGCCGGCATTGCCGCCGACGGAAAAGGATCCCAAGGCCTTGCCTTTTTGGTCGCCGGCGATGCTATTGACCATGCGGGCTGCTTCGGGATGATAGATGGAGGAGCCGAAGCCGCTGAACATGGAGAAGAGGAAGATGAGCCAGTAGTTCTGCGTAAAACCGAGAAGGGTCAGGCAAATCCCGCAGAGGATGGGACCTAAGGGGACGAACCAGGGTTTTGAAATCTTATCGGAATAATATCCAAAGATCGGCTGCGACACCGAGGATAAGAGCATATTGGCAAAGATGAGGGTCGCGCCGTCTTGGTAGCTGAGGTTACAGGTCGTGATGAAGTAGGGCAGGAGGGCCGGAATGGCGCCTTGTGCCCAGTCGACGGAAAAATGGCCCATCGTAAAGAGATAGACATAGGGGCTTTGTTTTTTCATGAAGGTCTTCCTTTCGTTTTTTTATCGTTATTATTATAACACAAGATTGTTTTCTTTTTTTTGGCGATATATAATAGAATATATTTATTGCTAAAGGAGTTGTGTGAGTATGGCATCAAAAGAAATGTACGCCCTCGGTTCTCAGGCTTCGGTCATCCGCGACCTCTTTGCCTATGGCCAGGAACAGGCAGCCGTCGTCGGCAAGGACAATGTCTTTGACTTCAGTATCGGAAATCCCACCGTTCCGGCTCCGTCCTGTGTCCGTGAAGCGATTGAAGATATTTTGCGCGAACGCGAATCGGCAGCTATTCACGGGTATACGGCGGCAGCCGGCGACGGTCCCGTCCGTCAGGGCTTGGCTGATTTTATGAATAAGACATATGGCGCCGATGTACGGGCCGACAATTTCTATATGACCTGCGGGGCTGCGGCTTCTTTAGTCATCAGTCTCAAAGCCATCGTCGAAGACCCTTCTGATGAAGTCATCTTGGTGGCTCCCTTTTTCCCGGAATACACGGTTTTCGTGCAGAATGCCGGGGCTAAATCGGTCATTTTGCCGCCTGATACGGAGCATTTTCAAATCTCTCTCGATGCCATGGAAAAGGCGATTACGCCGCACACGCGGGCGGTCATCATCAATTCGCCCAACAACCCGTCCGGCGTCGTCTATTCGGCCGAAACGTATGAAAAGTTGGCGGCTCTCCTCGAACGGAAATCGAAGGAAATCGGCCATCCCATTTATCTCATTTCCGATGAACCGTACCGGGAAATCATTTATGACGGCCTTCCCATTTTGTACGTACCGAAGTTTTACCGCGACACGATCATCTGCTATTCCTACAGTAAGTCCCTCAGCCTTCCCGGCGAACGTATCGGCTACATCCTCGTTCCCGACTGCGTCACCGGCGCTAAAGAGGTCTATACGGCGGTCTGCGGTGCCGGCCGCTTCATGGGCTTTGTCTGCGCACCCCATCTGTTCCAGGACGTCATCTTGAAATGTATGGGCCAAACGAGCGACGTCGACGTCTATGACCAAAACCGGAAGTTATTGTATAATGGTTTAAAAGAAATGGGTTATGACTGCGTCTATCCCAGCGGTGCCTTTTATCTCTTCGTCAAATCGCCGGAACCGGATGCCAAGGCCTTTTCCGATAAGGCCAAGAAACTGAACCTTCTCATCGTGCCGGCAGACAGCTTCGGCTGCCCGGGCTACGTCCGCATTTCTTACTGCGTCGATCCCGATATGATTCGGCGTTCCTTTGCGGCCTTTGAAAAGCTCATGGCCCAGTATCGCTGAAGACGGTCGGTTATCTAAAGGGAGAGGGCCGTTTGACTACATAGGATAAATAAAATGTAAAGGATTTGGAATAATTTTCTTGACACGTTCTGTATCTGTGGTATACTAAACAAGTCGTTAGGAAATGGGCCTATAGCTCAGCTGGTTAGAGCGCACGCCTGATAAGCGTGAGGTCGGTGGTTCGAGTCCACCTAGGCCCACCATTTCTTTATGACTGACAATCGGGGATAAGGAAACGTCATCCCATACATGGGCCTATAGCTCAGCTGGTTAGAGCGCACGCCTGATAAGCGTGAGGTCGGTGGTTCGAGTCCACCTAGGCCCACCACACAGACCATCGTTTGGAATTATTCCGGAACGATGGTTTTTTTTGAATCATGGGAAGGAGGGACTTAATGACTGAATGTGAACGGCAGCTCCAGGAAATGGCCTTGTCCATTCAGGAGGCAAGGCGGGAAGCCGGCTGTGAAACAAACGTAACGGCGCCGGAACCGTCGATGGATGCCATCCCCAATCTCGGCGGCGAAGCGAGGTCCGGCGACTGCCTGGTCAGTATGCTGGCCAGCGGCAGCAAGGGCAATGCGGCTTATATTCGCTGCGGAAAGACGAATATCCTCATCGATGCCGGTATCAGCTGCCGCCGTATTGAGAAAGGTCTCAAGCGTTACGGCTGCGCTCTCGGTGACCTCGATGCTGTTTTTATTACGCATGAACACTCAGACCACGTGGGAGGATTGGCGACGCTGTTAAAGCGGACTGATATGCCAGTCTACACGACGGCCGAAACGTGGCAGGCTATGGGACGGAAGACCGATGGCTTTGACCATCGCTTTGTCCGCCTGACGCGGCGCGTGGCCTTGAAAGATATAGAGGTGACGCCTTTTGCCATCTCCCATGATGCGGCCCGTCCCGTCGGCTACAGCCTTCGCCACGGCGATGCCAAAATCACCTTGGCGACGGATTTGGGGTATGTCAGCCCCGATGTGGCAGCGGCTGCGGCTTATGCCGACATCCTGGTGTTAGAATCCAATCACGATGAAGAGATGGTCCGAAACGGTCCTTATCCCTATGCCCTTCAGCAGCGGATACTCGGACGCTGGGGCCACCTGTCCAACAAGACGGCGGCAGCCTTTTTGGCATCCCTTCCGACGAAAGGCCTCATGCGGGTCCTTCTGGCTCACCGCAGTGAGAAGAACAACACCCCGTCTCTGGCTCTCCATACGATGCGCACGGTGCTCGCTCAGTCCGGCCGCGTCATGGGTCAAGATATTTTATTGCGGCTGGCCTGCCAAGACGGCAGCGTCCGCTTTCAGGAAAGGAGTAGTGACTAAGTATGCAGCACAAACGTATCCTTACGGCCATCGTTGCCGTAGTCCTCATCGCCGGCGGTGTCTTTGGCGGCTTTAAGCTTCGCGATACCTTTTTTTCCCCGAACGGGACCTACCAAGGGACGACGAATCAGCTCCAGGAACCGGAAAAGTCTGAATCCATTTCGAATGCCCGCAATACGGCTGTCGTTCAGGCGGCTAAGAAGGTAAGCCCGGCTGTCGTCGGCATCACGACCAAGGTCTATAACCGCGACATGTTCAACCGTAAAGTATTGGTCGGCGAAGGCGTCGGCTCCGGCGTCATCTTCGATAAGGCCGGCTATATCGTTACCAACAACCACGTCGTCGGCACGGCTAAGACGGTCATCGTTTCCTTGGCGGACGGTCAGAGTACGGAAGGGACCGTCGTCGGCCGCGATGCCAGAACGGACTTAGCCGTTGTAAAAATCAATATGGATAATCTGCCGGTAGCTGAATTTGGCGACAGCGATTCTCTTCAGGTCGGCGAACCGGCCATTGCCATCGGCAACCCCTTGGGCCTTGAATTCCAGGGAACGGTTACGGTCGGCGTCATCAGCTCCCTCAACCGCACCATCGGTGCGGAAGGCCAGAGCATGAAGCTCATCCAGACCGACGCGGCAATCAACCCCGGTAACTCCGGCGGCGCCCTGGTCGATGCAGACGGCAAGGTCATCGGCATCAACAGTGCCAAGATTTCTCAGGAAGGCGTCGAAGGCTTAGGCTTTGCCATTCCGATCAATGCAGCTCGTCCGATCTTACAGGACCTCATCACCAACGGTAAAGTTGTCCGCCCGTACCTCGGTCTCTACGGCCTTGACCAGCAGATGGCAGCTCGCTTCGGCATGCAGCTTAATGCTCAGGGCATCTACGTCTACCGCGTCGTTCCCGGTGGTCCTCTCGATCAGGCCGGACTCCAGCACGGTGACGTCATCGTTAAGTTGGACGGCACGGACGTGAAGGACTTTGCATCCCTCCAGAGCGTCATGGATAAGCATAAAGTCGGTGATTCCGTCACTGTTGACTACACGCGGAACGGCATGAACCGTGAAGCCACCATCGTTCTCCAGGAAAGCCCGCAGACCGATTCGGCTGACGACGATGTGAGCGGCAACTGATGAAATACCATCTCATCACCATCGGAAAAATCAAGGAGAAGTACCTTACGGCCGGAATCGATGAATTCTTGAAGCGCCTCCGTCCTTACGGCGACGTCACCGTGACTGTCCTGCCCGAAGAAAAGATGCCTGACAACCCATCGCCGGCCCAAAAGGCACAGGTCCTCGATAAAGAAGGGGAAAAGATGCTGCGCCACGTCCGGGAAGGATCGCACCTCATGGCCCTCGACGTAGGCGGCAAGCTCGTATCGTCGGAAGAACTGGCAGAATCCTTTTCAGAACTGGCCCTTTACGGCTGCAGTGAAATCTCCTTCATCATCGGCGGTCCCTTCGGCCTCAGCGACATCGTCCGCAGAAAAGCCGACAAATGCATCTCCTTTGGCCGCATCACCTTGACCCATCAGATGATACGCCTGATCCTGATTGAACAAATCTACCGGGCTATTAAAATATCCCGACATGAACCGTATCACTTGTAATGTGAAAAGCAAACATCCCTCGCTACCGTTTGAGTAGTGAGGGATGTTTTTGCGTTTAAAATCGTTTTATCGGATATCCAGCGGAAATAATATCCGCTAAGTTGTAGTATAAAACGCTTTTCTTCTGCGTTTTCTGAGGCATAGCGTCATGATGAGTGGCTGTTGCGATTTTTGCAACAACCACTTTTTTTGAATATGGAAAAAGATAAAAAATAAGGGACATGTCGTAACACGTCCCATCCAAAACCATATATAATATGATTTTCAAGTTGATTGTAGTATAAAATAGGACGAGTTAGTTGTCAATCGTTGGGAAAAATATAGAACAGGTATTCTTTTTTTGCAAATGCTGACAGTTAAAATAGCTTCAAGATTGCAGAATGCGTTTTTGTGATTATTATTATCCTATTCAGTTATAAAATGGTATTTTACAACTGAATCCTTATCCAGCTCATATTCCTTACAGCACCGTCGTAAATGGTGGGGAATAATTTTTATTCAGGGGGTCAAAAAGGGGTCAAAGGCATCTGACTTTTGGGGGTCACATAAAAATAGCCACCGCACAAATGCGATGGCTATCAGCTTTCTCGTATGGTGGACCATCAGGGGATCGAACCCTGGACACCCTGATTAAGAGTCAGGTGCTCTGCCAGCTGAGCTAATGGTCCATGTTTGTTGTTGGTGTGCTGACCTCGTGAGCACATTTGTTATAATACACCAAATGTAAAATAATTGCAAGCTTTTTTTTGTGAATTTTTCCAAAGAGGCCGAAAGCCGTGATAAATATGTCGAAGCCTTCCGCAATAGGGCATTTATTAAAACTTTCTGAGAAGGACCTCTCAGTTGGCAGGATAATTCTGTTTTACAGCGAAATATATAAGTATCGGTTGTAATGTAAGATAAAAAATGGATTCGTGTTCATAAATACGTTTTGACATCGGAAGCGGCGTGAAACAGGGGGCTAAGGGCTATTTCCCAGTCTTCGTGTTCGACGGATGTCTGGCATTATTATAGATATATAAAGTGATGAAAGGATGAGCGTAATGGAAAGTTCAGATAGAAATTTAAAGTTATATGAGGAGGCTACGGAAAAGCTTTGTGCCGGAGATTTTGACGAGGCTTTAAAATTATATGCCTTGTCTATGCACGACGAGGATGTCTATGGTTCGATGAAGGGCTACAATGCCATGGGAATCACCTTTTACTTGAAAGGAGATGTTTCGATGGCTATCAAGTGCTATGCCGTCTGCAGTAGGTTTGCGGCCCTAAGTATTCCGGAGATTCTGCAGGATTATCAGGCCATGCGGAAAGGGGACACAGAGGCTAAAGACCGTTTACTGGCCCGGTGTTCCTATTTGGCAGCCGATTGGGGCTGGAGTGAGTCTAAGGCGCAAATGGATGAAAAGAGTCGGTCCCTGAATGGAAATAATGAGCAGCTGTATCGGGACCTTTTGATGGGAAAACGGGAGGAAGACTCGCTGTCAAATGGCGAGAAGCTTTCATACAGCCAGTATCTGCTGGAGTGCCGGAAAATCGGCTATGACCTCATTTTTCATGACTTCCAAAACATGATCGATGATCGGGACGGCACGACTGAAGAAATGAAACAATGGATCGCCGATATTTTTGATGTCGTTAAAAAGTTGGTCATGGCGGCCGATAAGGCTGAATAGGAAAGATGGTGTGGCATCGCTGGTGGATTGTCTGTCTTGTATACCGGAACAGGGCGTGTGTTCGTAAAAAAACTGTCGGTTGAACGAGCCTTTTTCAGGCCTGTTTAACCGGGAATGGAGCGACATATGGTGAAGGGCTGGAGTAAGGGTAAGAAGATGGAAATGGCCGAGAAGGCTGCGAAGACCGTGGCCGGCGTATCGGTGGGAGCGGCGCAGAGCGGAGTGGATTTATTCAAAAATACCCGCGGCGTCTTTTATCGTCAGAAAGATTTTGAAGCTTTGCTGACCGGCATTGAGCAGCAGGCTGTGGCTTATGCGACGGTTCGAGAGGCGTTGGCAGCGGCTGAGTTATCGGTGGAAACGAGAAAAATCCTATTCCTCGATTCTCTGGGGCTGGCCACGGGCAGTATCTTGAGCCGCCTCATGGGCTGGCATGTGCCTTCTGATGTACAGCAGGCCTATGAAATGGCGTATCCGCAAAAGGCGGCGGCCATGGATTTTAAGGAGGCCGTGAACGATCTCGATGAAGACCAGCTGGATGGCTTTATCAGTGGCGTCAAGGGCAAGCTCTTTGAAATCAAGTACACCGATTACCTCAATGACGGGAGGCTACCGGCAGGGTACCATGCGGAAATGGCGCAGTCGGCGACTGAACCCGGATGGGATATTGCCATTCGCGACGCCGACGGCAATGTCGATGAGGTGCTGCAGCTGAAGGCGACGGAGTCTGCCGAATACATCGGTCATGCGCTGGAACGGTATCCTTACATCGATATCGTCTCGACAGAGGAAGTGTACAGCGAAGTGACCATGGGCGATATGGCCGAACACGTCATCAACAGCGGCATATCCAATGAGGAATTGACCCAGTACGTTCAGGATACGGTCATGGTCGGTGCCGATGTCAGTCATGAAAGTTTCCTGCCGTCCATCATTCCCTATGCCATCATCGCCTATTCAGTGGCTAAACAAAAAGATCTGTCTGAGTACAAGAAGGGAAAAGAATTTGGCCGCCGCTCGCTCCTTTCTTACGTCTGTCATGTATTGGGCGTGACCGTCGGCGCTTTTACCCATACGTGGTGGCTTATTCCGGTGACGTCTGTCGGCCTGCGCCTTGCCAATCGTCACGGTGCTAAAAAGTATGCTGCTTACCGGTCCTTAGCCCGCTATGCCAGGAATAATGAACGGGTTCTCTATCGGTATACAAAGAAGTCGCGGTGGCGCAGTATACTGGAAGGACAGCTCCTGGCACCGGAGTAATCTTTACATCTTCATAGAAGGCCTGAATTTAATAAGGAGAGATATTTTAAGTACATTGCAGGAATCGTCGACGTTATGATTCTGACCAAGCAATGTACTTAATTTTTATTGTTTTTACGAATTCTTGATTTTGTCAATAGGGCGATTGTATAATAATAGTGGCTAATAATATCATTATGATTAATTCTTTAATATATGGTGACTTAGAGTAGTGTGAAAGTGAGCGATGTGCATGATTAGTTATAATGGCAAAGGCGGTCTGAATACGCTGGCAGTCGGCCTCGATAAGAGGCTGTCGACCCTGCGTCAGCTGCCCCAGGATGACGTCGTCCTGATCCGGGCCTATACGGAGCAACACCCGGAACTTTTACAGTATACGTCTCTCCACGTATTTCACTGCCTGTCAGACGGGGAGCCGAAAACGTACTTCCTCATCGGTCTGGAGGGGAAACCGGTCCGTTATTCGACGTATGAAGATTTCCGCATGGCCCAGCGGCTGATGGCGGCGGCCATGAAAGAAGGCGTCCGCGAGCTGGCCATCATGGCCGATACCCTGGAAATGGATATGGCGTCTCTTCTCGACGGGCTTTTGTACCGCAATTATGAATTTACCCATTATAAGAGCGATAAACACAGCCGAACCGTCAGCAGTATCAATATTCTGTCGCGCAGCATGAGAGCTCAGGAATTCAATTCCATGTGCTATCGCTACACGTCGATGTATGAAGGCGTCTATGAAGCCCGCGACTTGATCAATATGCCGTCTAACGATTTGACGCCGAGGAAGTTTGCCGATATCGTGGCCGATACGCTGAAGGGCGATCACATCCTCATTGAATCGCTGAATAAATGGGCCTTGGAAAAACGCCACATGGGCGGTATCGTCGCCGTCGGCAAGGGCAGCATGAATCCGCCCCAGCTGGTATCCATTGCCTATCAGGGCGATCCTAACAGCCGGGAAGTCCTGGGCATCGTCGGCAAGGGCGTTACCTATGACAGCGGCGGTCTCTCCTTAAAGAGCCACAAGGGCCTGGAATTTATGAAAAGCGATATGGCCGGGGCGGCTGCTGCTGTCGGTGTCATTCGGGCCCTCATGCTGCTTCGCTATCCCGTCAATGTGCTGGCCGTTTTGCCCCTCGTTGAAAATATTCCTTCCGGCATGGCCTATCACGTCGACGACATCTTGACCATGTATAACGGCAAGACCGTTGAAGTCAAGAATACCGATGCCGAAGGGCGGCTCATTTTGGCCGACGCCTTGACCTATGCTCAGGAAAAAGGGGCGACGCGCCTCATCGACCTGGCGACCCTGACCGGGGCTTGTGTGACGGCCTTGGGATCGGTGCGGACGGGCATGGTCGGAAACGATCAGGAATGGATGAACCGCTTCTTTAAAGTCGCGACGGAAGCCCATGAAAAGATTTGGCAGCTGCCGGCTGATGAAGAATATGAAAGCCTTTTGAAAAGCAGTGTAGCCGACATGAAGAACGTCGGCGGTCCTGAAGCCGGGGCGATTACGGCCGGTCTCTTCTTGAAGCAGTTCGTAAAGGACGGGACGCCGTGGATCCACCTCGACATCGCCGGTCCTGCTTTCCGGGAAAAGGCCGATGAAACGGGATTTGTCGGCGCCACGGGCGTCGGCATTAAATCGATTCTGCACTTACTGCAGGGAGGTGTACCGTGATAGTCGATCTTCATATGCATACAACCTGCTCGGACGGTGTCTATACGCCGGAACAGCTGACCAAGATGGCCGTCGATGCCGGGCTCGACGTCATCGCTATTTCGGACCACGATACGGTGGCTGCCTACGACGGCAGTCATGAGCTGAATCCGGGCGTCCGCATCATTCGGGCCATTGAAATAAGCTCTGAATACGACGGCGAAGATGTCCATATTTTAGGCTACGGGATCAATCCCGACGATGAAGCCATGCAGGAATACTGCCGCGAGTTCAAGCAGCGGCGCTTTGACCGGGCCATGGAAATCGTCGACCGCTGCCTGAAAAACGGCTATGACATCGACCGCAAGGTCGTCGAAGACATGGTTCATAAGGGCGGTACCATCGGCCGTCCCCATATTGCCCGCATGCTCGTCGAAAAGGGCTATTTCCCTGATGTAAAGACGGTCTTTGACAAGGTTCTGTATCATGGCGGCCCCCTCTATGTGCCCTATACGCGGCGGACCATCGATGAATGTGTGGCCCTCATCCGCAAGGTCGGGGGACTGGCCGTCTTAGCCCATCCGGGCCTCTTGAAGCGGACCTTGGATGAAGTCCTGACCCATGATTTCGACGGTGTCGAAGTCTATCATCCAAAGAACCGCGGCCGTTTCGACGAATTTTTGGAATTAGCCAAAAAACGCAATTGGTATATCAGCGGCGGCTCTGATTTTCACGGGACCGTCGGCCGTTTCCCAGAAAAGCTCGGCATCTTTACCGTCGATGCTGAAAAGGTACAGGCTTTGTTGTCTCACGTACCCTAATAAAGGCAGGTGACAGACATGGAAGTTGTCGGTTTTATCGGCGCCAGCGGGACGGGGAAGAGCCACCATGCCCTGGTCGTCGCCTACGATTACGATATTCAGACCATCATTGATGACGGACTCCTTATCGATCACAACCGCATCGTTGCCGGCCGGTCGGCCAAGGACGAAACGAATCGCCTCAAGGCTGTGCGCCGCGCCGTATTCAATAACCCGGACGACGCCGCTGCCATGAAGGCAGCCTTAGCCAAAGCAGCTCCTGAAAAACTGCTCATCCTGGGAACGTCGCGGCACATGATTCACCGCATCTGCGAAGCCCTCGAGCTTCCGGAACCGGCGCGGTTCATCCGTATCGAAGACGTCTCGTGCTCGGAGGAAATCGAAAAGGCTCAAAGTATCCGCATCAAAGAGGGAACGCATATCATCCCCGTGCCGACGATGGAGCTGAAACCCCATTTTCGCGGCTATCTGCTGGATTCGATCCGTTCTTTCTTTTATGACAACAACGGCAAGAAATTGTCGCCCTTCGAGCGTTCCGTCGTTCGTCCCATCTTCAGTTATTATGGGAAACTGACGTTTTCCAACGACGTCCTTGAAAGCCTGGTCCGCCATGCTTTGAGTCAAAATGAAGGCGTGACCAAGATCAACCGACTGAAGGTGGCTATCAACTATAACTCGACGCGCAACGGTCTGGCTATTATCTTGTCCCTGACCATTGCCTACGGAGAAAATATAAAGAAACTCATGAGCCGTATCCGCCGCGATATCCAGCACGAAGTGGAATATACGACGGGCATGGCTGTGGAAATCCTCAAGATTACCGTGCGCGACATTTCGCCGCAGCCTCCGGAAGAGGAATCATAGAGGGTACGACCTGAAAGGGGCTGCTGACGGCAGCTCCTTTTTCTTGACAGCCTGAATCGGCGGACGGTATAATAAGGTGAAGCATGTGACTGACGGAAGTGGAGTTACCACGGGGAGCATGATTCATAAGAGCCGACCGTCTGGGCGAAACGTTCCAGAAGTGTCGGTATTTTTTTATTTTGGGTCTATCAGGAGGTATCACGATGAACGAACTGAAATTAAAATACGGCTGCAACCCGAACCAGTCGTCGTCCCGGGTCTATATGAAGGATGGCAGCGCCCTTCCTTTTACGGTCCTTTGCGGCCGTCCCGGCTATATTAATTTGCTCGACGCCTTTAACAGCTATCAGTTGGTCAAGGAATTGAAAGAAGCGACAGGCCTTCCGGCAGCGGCTTCCTTCAAGCACGTCAGCCCGGCCGGCGCCGCCGTTGCCACGGAGATGAGTGATACCCTGAAGAAGATATATTGGGTCGATGATCTGCCCTTGTCGCCCTTGGCTACGGCCTATGCCTGCGCCCGCGGTGCCGATCGCATGAGTTCTTACGGCGATTTCGTTGCCCTCTCCGATGTCTGCGACGTCGAAACGGCAACCCTCTTGAAGCGCGAAGTATCGGACGGCGTCATTGCGCCCGGCTACAGCGACGAAGCCCTGGCTATTTTAAAGACTAAGAAAAAGGGCAATTACTGCGTCCTTCAGATCAATGCCGATTACAAGCCCCAGCCTGTCGAATCGAAAGAAGTCTACGGCGTCACCTTTGAACAGGAACGAAATGAAGCCAAGATCACGGCCGATATGCTGCAGAACATCCCGACGCAGAACAAGGACATCCCGGCGGCCGCTCAGCGCGATCTCATCATCGCCCTCATTACCTTAAAATACACCCAGTCCAACTCCGTCTGCTACGTAAAAGACGGCATGACCATCGGTGTCGGCGCTGGTCAGCAGTCCCGCGTCCACTGCACCCGTCTGGCCGGCAATAAGGCCGACGTATGGTGGCTCCGTCAGAACCCGAAAGTCTTGAACCTGCCCTTCCGCGACGACGTCCGTCGTCCGAACCGGGACAATGCCATCGACGTCTACATCTCCGACGATTACGAAGACGTCTTGGCTGACGGTATCTGGCAGGATCTCTTTACGGAAAAACCGCAGCCCCTTACGCGGGAAGAAAAGAAAGCCTGGATTGCCCAGCTCCACGGCGTAGCCCTTGGCAGTGATGCTTTCTTCCCCTTTGGCGATAACATCGAACGGGCTCATCGCAGCGGCGTCGATTACATCGCCCAGGCCGGTGGTTCAATCCGCGACGACAATGTCATCGAAACGTGCGATAAATATGGAATTGCCATGGCTATGACCGGCCTGCGCCTCTTCCATCATTAAACAAAATACCCTTGCGGCAACTGTAAGATAGGTTTTCGCAGATTTGGGCCCATGGTGAGACTTCCCGTCGTCATCGTGGGCCCTTGCTGTATGTACCATTATGCTCGATGATGAAGAAGGGGGGATCGCATTTTTTTAGATAATTTTGCCAAGGTTCCTCTGCGGCGATATAATGAACATATATTATATAGATAAATAAGGAGGGAATTCTATGACACAATATAGGTCGGTCTGCCCCTATGACTGTCCCGACGCCTGCGGCCTCTTGGTCGACGTTGAAGACGGTCGCGTCGTCTCGGTGAAGGGCGATGAAAGCCATCCCTTTACGCGGGGGACGATATGCCCGAAGATGGCTCACTATGAACGGACGGTCTATTCGCCGCGGCGGCTGACGACGCCGCTCAAGCGGACGGGACCGAAGGGGAGCGGGAAATTTGAGCCCATCTCGTGGGATCAGGCCCTAGCTGAAATCGCAGCTTCGTGGAAAAAAATTATTGCCGAAGAGGGACCAGAAGCCATCTTGCCGTACTCCTACGCCGGCACCATGGGCATCGTCCAGCACGATGCTCTGCATGGCTTGTTTTATCGGCTAGGTGCGTCGGAACTCGACCGGACGATTTGCGCACCGGCCAAGGGGCAGGGGTTCAAAGACATCATGGGCGGTACCTTGCCGACGGCGCCCCAGGAAGCGCAAAACAGCGACGCCATCTTCTTGTGGAGCATTCACATGATGGCCACCAATATCCACTTCAAGCACGACGTCGACGCTGCTCGTGAAAAAGGGGCTGCTATTTGGTGCATCGATACGTATCGGACCAAGACGGCCGATTTGGCCGATCACTTCATCGCCATTCGGCCCGGTACCGATGGGGCACTGGCTCTCGGCATGATGAACGTCCTGGTCCGCGACGGTTTGACCGACGAAGCCTTTCTGTCTGAAAAAGTCCGCGGTTGGGATGAATTGAAAGAAAAAGTAATCCCTCGTTATACGCCGGAAGAAACGGAAAAAATTACCGGCGTCCCGAAAGCTGTCGTCGAAGAATTGGCTCAGGCCTACGGCAAAGCCAGAGCGCCTTTCATCCGCCTGGGAAGCGGCCAGTCCCGCTACCGCAACGGCGCCATGACGACGCGTCTCATTACCTGCCTTCCGGCCGTCGTCGGCGCTTGGGGAAAACGAGGCGGCGGCATCTTGACCTCAGCCGGCGCGTCTTCGGCCTATGATAAGAGCATCGTCACGCGTCCCGACTGGAAGAAACCCGGCCGACGCCTGGTCAACATGTGCTGTATCGGTCAGGCCCTGACGGAAGACGACAGCATCCAGAGCCTCTTCGTCTATTCGTCGAACCCGGCCTGTACGGCGCCGGATCAAAATAAAGTCCTCGCCGGCCTTTCTCGAGACGATCTGTTTACCGTCGTCCACGAACGCTTCATGACCGATACGGCCCGCTACGCCGATATCGTCCTGCCGGCGACGACGTCCCTGGAGCACGACGACGCCTATTATTCCTACGGCAATTACACGATCCAGTGCAGCTATGCCGTCATCGAACCTCTCGGCGAAAGCCGGTCCAACTGGCGTCTTGCCTGTGATCTGGCCAAGGCTCTCGGCATTACCGATCCCTTTTACAATCAGTCGGAACGGGACCTTGTCGATAAACTCGTGGCCTCGACGGTGAAATGGCCCCTTCCCGTCGATCAGGACTGCCTGCGCTCAGGCCGGCCGACACCTCTTCCCATGCCGGAAGACTATCAGACGACTTTTGCGACGCCGTCGGGAAAGATCGAAATTCGAAACGATGCCCTGACACCGGCCCTTCCCGATTATATACCCCTCGATCCCGATGAGGGAAAACTGGCCTTCGTCAACGGCGCCGATATGCGCATCCTCGACTCGTCCTTTAATGAACGGGATGAACTGACGGCGAGCCATACGATGGACCTCTTCGTCCACCCTGAGGATGCCGACCGCTACGGCATTGCTGACGGTGATTCCGTGACCCTCAGCAATAAACGGGGGCAGGCCGATTTTACGGTCCGCATCAGTGACCGCACCGTACCGGGCCAGGTCGTCAGTGAAGGTGTATGGTGGCGCGAACGGGTCAAAGACGGCGGCCCGTCGGTCAATGTCCTTACCAGCCAGCGTTTGACCGATGAAGGCCGGGGCAGTACTTTTTACGACGTCCGCGTCGATCTGACAAGTAAAAATACTTGACAGGTCATCCCTTTTCGGGTATACTGTCACAGTACGCTGTTTGAAAGGCGGTGAAGCCATGCTTGAAGACGTAGTCCGTAAGGGACGGCTCCTCGATCTGTACGGGCCGTTATTGACGGAGAAGCAGCGGCGCTGTATGGAAATGTATTTCGATATGGACCTGTCCTTGAGTGAAATCGGGGAAGAACTGCAGATTTCCCGTCAAGGCGCTTACGACATGCTCAAGCGCGCTTCCCATTCGCTGGAAAGCTATGAACAGCGGCTTCAGTTGCTGGCCCGCTTCGATGCGGTCCGGGAACAGATCGATGAAGTCCAGGGCCTGCTTGAAGGTCAAGGACCCGGCGATATTGAAAGAGCTAAACAACTTTTACACGAAATAGATTTATAAAAGGAGGCCCCTCATGCCATTTGAAAGTCTGTCCGAACGATTCCAGGCGGCCTTTAAAAAGCTTCGCGGCAAAGGGAAGCTTTCTGAAGAGGATGTCAGTGAAGCGCTGAAAGAGATGCGCCGCGCTCTGCTCGAAGCGGACGTCAACTTTGCCGTCACCAAAGACTTCATCAAGAAGGTCAAAGAAAAAGCCGTCGGTGAAGAAGTCTTCGGCAGCTTGAATGCGTCGCAGACGGTTATCAAAATCGTCCGCGATGAATTGACGGAACTCCTCGGCGGGACCCAGAGCCGGATTACCATTGCGCCGAAACCGCCGACGATCATCATGCTCGTCGGTCTCCAAGGGGCCGGTAAGACGACGACGGCAGCCAAGCTCGCCAAAAAACTGAAGTCTCAAGGCAAGAGCCCGCTCATGGTAGCAGCCGACGTCTATCGCCCGGCGGCTATCACCCAACTGCAGGTCCTCGGTCAGGAACTGGATATGCCCGTTTACACCGAAGAAGGCAGCAAGGACCCGGTCGCCATCGCCCAGCACGCCATTCCCTATGCGACCAGCCATCTGCGCGACGTCGTCATCATCGATACGGCCGGGCGCCTTCATATCAACGAAACCTTGATGGATGAATTGATTCACATTAAAGAAAATGTTCATCCTCATGAAATCCTCTTGGTCGTCGACGCCATGACCGGTCAGGATGCCGTTACGGCGGCTTCGGCCTTCGATAAAGCTCTCGGCATCGACGGCATGATCATGACCAAGCTCGACGGCGATGCCCGCGGCGGGGCCGCCTTGTCCATCAAGGCTGTCACGGGCAAACCCATCAAATTCATCGGTGTCAGCGAAAAGCTCGACGGCATCGAAGAATTTCATCCCAATCGCTACGCGTCGCGTATCCTCGATTTAGGCGACGTCGAAACGATCATCGAAAAAGCCCAGGCTGCTTTCGATGAAGAGTCCATGGAAAACATGAAGAAGACCATGAAGAGCGGGTCTTTCACCTTCGATGATTTCCTCTCCCAGCTTCAGATGATTAAGAAGATGGGCAACATGGGCAGCTTACTTAGCCTCATTCCCGGCATCGGGAAGTACAAGAAAGAACTCGACAAGGTCGATATGGACGGCAAGGAATTCAAGCGAATCGAAGCCATCATCACGTCCATGACGGCTCAAGAACGGTCGAGTGCCAACCCTAAAATGCTGATCAAGGACAGCCGTAAGCGCCGCATCGCTAAGGGCAGCGGTACTCGTGTCCAAGACGTCAACCGCCTCATCAAGCAGTTCATGGAAATGCAGAAGATGATGAAGCAGGCCAAGAAAGCACAAAAGAGTAAACGACGGGGTTTTATGCCGCGTCTGCCTTTTTAAATGGATTTCCCGATTTATCGTGGAAATAAGATATTCTGACAAGGAGGTGATTTTCAATGATTAAAATTCGTTTGGCCCGTTTAGGTGCTAAAAAGAAACCAATCTACCGCGTCGTCGTTGCTGATTCCCGCAATGCTCGTAACAACGGTCGTCCCGTTGCAACCCTCGGCATGTACGATCCGTCCAAAGACATGGATACTCGTCTGACCGTCGATGCAGAAGCTGCAGTAGCTTGGCTCGGTAAAGGCGCACAGCCGACAGATACGATCCGTTCTATCTTCAAGAAAGCTGGCATCATGGCCCAGTTTGAAGCATCCAAAAAGTAAGTGAGGCTGGATACTATGGAAGAATTGATTGCGTGTATCGCCCGGTCTCTGGTAAAGAATCCGGAAGCGGTTACAGTTACCAAGATTCAAAAAAAAGGCCTCGAAGTCTATCAGCTTCATGTCGCACCCGAAGATATGGGCAAAGTCATTGGCAAGCAAGGTAAAATTGCGAAAGCATTGCGCCTTGTTGTCAAGGCTGCGGCAGTGAAGGCGAATAAGAAAGTATCAGTGGATATCGTATAGGAGGTACCATGGATCAGATTACATTGCGCATTCCCGTTGCCGTTAAGGCAAAAGTCACACAGTCTCTTAAGGACCGTATCCTCAAGAATGCCGATCAGGCCCTGAGTGATATCGATCGGGAAATGCAGAACCTGGAATTCCAGGCTAAACGCATGATGACCGAACAGGCCAAAATCGATGCCCAGGGACTTATTTCCCTGCGTGCGCAAGTAGAAGAACAGAAACAGCGTCTCGTCTCGGCTCGAGCTAAAGCTCAGCACGACCGCGAAGAAGCAGAACACCTTACAATCGATTCCGAAATCAGACAAGGTACACTCGAACAGACTGTCGTTGTCAATGTCGGCGATGATTTGGAAAAATTGATGGGAACTGAAATCTTGCTTGAAGACGGCAAGATCATTTCTATCCGCCAATAGAATACGATGGCTGACTTAGATTTTTTTACAATCGGTCAAATCGTTGCCCCGCACGGCGTGCGGGGTGATGTTCGTATTTATCCCGATACGGACTTTCCGAACCGATTCCTCAAGATGAAATACGGCTATATCGACGGCAAAAAGTATGAAGTAGAGTCCGCTCGTCTTCATAAGCGGGTCGTCCTCATGAAATTTGTCGGTGTCGATGATCGCAATGCCGCTGAAAGGCTCCTCAAAAAAGACCTCCAGGTACCGCGGGAAGACTTGGTACCCCTAAAAAAAGGGCAACATTACATCTACGATCTCATCGGCTCTGTCGTGTACGATCTTGAAGAACATGAACTGGGAAAACTTACAGACGTCCTGCGCACGGGCAGCAACGATGTCTACGTCGTCACTGCTGATGACGGAACGGAAACCCTTTTTGCGGCTATCCCCGACGTCGTCAAATCCGTTGATACTGAAGCGAAGCGAATCGTCGTCGATCCGCCGGAGTGGGTGGACGAATGAGAATCGACATTATCTCACTCTTTCCGGAGCTGATCGAAGCCTTTTTTCAGCACAGCATCATCGGCAGAGCCCGGGCAGCCGGTCTGTTGGATCTGGGTGTGACCAATCCTCGTAACTTCACGTATGACCGTCACCACATGGTCGACGATACCATCTATGGCGGCGGCTGCGGTATGCTCATGAAAGCGGCTCCGCTCTATGCGGCCGTCGAAGCCGTGCGGAGAGAGGTCCCGCGGCGGCGTATCATTTTCATGGGTCCCGCCGGAAAGCCCTTTGATCAGGCGAAAGCACGCGAGCTGGCGACATACGACCAGCTTATTTTGCTATGTGGCCACTATGAAGGCGTCGACTACCGCGTCGAAGAAGACCTGGCCGATGAAACCATTTCCGTTGGCGACTACATCTTGACCGGCGGCGAACTTCCGGCCATGACCGTCACCGACGCTGTAGCCCGCATGATACCGGGCGTCCTCGGTGCCGCCTCGGGAGCAGCCGACGATTCTTTCTATTCGTCGCTCCTCGAATGCCCGCAGTATACGAAGCCGGCCGTCTTTCGCGGTATGGCCGTGCCGGAAGTCCTGCGAAACGGCGACCACGCCAAGATCGAAGCATGGCGCCGAAAGGCGTCCCTTTCAAGGACCTTGGACCTTCGGCCGGACCTTCTCGAACACTGCGAGTTGTCACCGAAAGATGTGGAAATACTGAACAAATTAAAGGGAGACAAGCGATGAAAAAATCTCCTTTATATGTAGGATTGGTTCATTATCCCATATATGATAAGAACTTTAACGTCATTACGACGGCCATTACCAACTACGACCTGCATGATATTTCGCGGTCGGCAAAGACCTATGGCATAAAAAAATATTTCATCATCCATGATGTGCCGGGACAGCTGGACATGGTCCGCAAAATCATGGGCTTTTGGGAAAGCGATACGGGCCGTAACTATAACGGTTATCGCACTCAGGCCTTCGACATCGTCGATATCCGCCCTTCCATCGGAGCGGCTGTCGAAGCCGTAACCGAGGCAGAAGGCAAGAAGCCTTACGTCGTTACGACCGATGCCCGGACCTATTCCAACACCATTTCCTATAAGGCACTGCGCCAAAAGCGGGAAGAAGAGGATACGCCGATTCTGCTGCTCTTTGGTACAGGGTATGGTATGACGAAAGAAACGATGGAAAAATTTGATTTCATCCTGGAACCAATTTACGGCGCTGGGGAATATAATCACTTATCCGTCCGCTCGGCAGCGGCGATCATCTTAGACCGACTGGCCGGCGAGGATTGGTGGACATAAAGGGAGGCATTTGAATGTCTGGACATTCTAAATGGGCAAATATTAAACGTAAAAAAGGGAAAAACGACGCCATCCGCGGCAAGATTACGACCAAGATCGGCCGTGAAATTACGATTGCTGTCCGCATGGGCGGTCCCGATCCGGTCGGCAATATGCGTCTGAAATTGGCCCTCCAAAAAGCAAAAGAAAATAATATCCCGAAAGATAACATTAAGCGGGCTATCCAAAAAGGTGCCGGCGCTACGGAAGGCCAGAACTACGAAGAAATCGTATATGAAGGCTACGGCCCGGCAGGCGTTGCCGTTACGGTCAATGTCCTCACGGATAACCGCAACCGCGCCGCTGCCGACGTTCGCCACGAATTTTCTAAATCCGGCGGCAACCTCGGTGCTACAGGCTGCGTCAGCTGGATGTTCCACAACACGGGTCTCTTCGTCGTCGCCCGCGATAAGGCTGACGAAGATCAGATCATGGAAGTCGCTATCGAAGCCGGTGCCGATGACGTAAAAGTCTCCGACGAAGACTACGAAATCATCACTACGCCGGAAGCCTTCGATGCCGTTGAAAAAGCCCTGGCTGACAACAACATCGAAACGGACCATGCGTCGATCACCATGATTCCGGAAAACACGATCAAACTGACCGGTGAAGATGCCGAAAAAATGGAACGCTTCATCGACGCCCTCGACGAAATCGACGACGTCCAGGACGTGTACCATAACGCAGAACTTCCGGAAGACGAAGAATAAAACAAGTAAAACAGCAAACAGCGCCTGCCTCATTTCTATAAATGGGACAAGCGCTGTTTTTGCGTGTGGGATTTTTGTAATGGCCGATACCATTAAGACCATCGCCTATGGGGGCTACATTTGTGATTTGGCCAGGTGCAGTAGAAAGCGATACGGACCATTTTCGCGGCATCACGAAAATGGTCCGTGTTGATGATTTCTTTATTATTCCTCTGTAACTCCTACTTTCCCTATGAATCGTCTAAATAGTAAAAACTGCGTTTTTTATAATTTCAATTTTGCGAGATTATAAAAATGGCCATTTTTACTATTTCATTTTTCTGAGATTACAAAAAATGTACAATGTACAATTTGGCTAGAATACAAAAAAGGAGTCTTGTGAACCGATGGTCGCAAGACTATTTTTTTATAAAGTCCGAAAAGGGTTGAGTAGCCTGCATCGATTCATAAATATCAATTTACCTTGGGCAGGATTTTACGACTGGCTGTCGAAATTGTGAGGTATATGGAATGAGGGAGACCGGCTTATTTTTTTTACGAAAGAGGTGGATGATGGTGTTTCGGAAAATTGTCTTGCTGTTGGTGATGTTGACCTTCTATGGGATGAGTGTTTTCGCCGGGAATATGGTTGAGGTGGATCGTGCTGTGCTGAAGATTCCCAAGACGGCGAATCTATCGACACACGTTGATTTTTATGAAGGGAAACAGAGGGTGCGCTTTGCCGGCGGCCGCGTCTATGGCGATAAGTCCGTTCATTTCATGTGCGTCAATAAGGGCGGCTCCAAAAAGGGCGATGTCGTCTGGTGGTCTATGGATACGCCCTTAGAATCGTCCGATGCCTATCGCGCTTTTACCATCGTCCAGTATCAGGATGAAGAGACGGGACGGTATTTCTATGGAGTCTTATGTTGGAACTCGATGGATACCCGCTATCGAAGCTACCTATTGGGCCTCAACAAGGAACGGACAAAGATGAATGAATATATCAACAGCGACAATTTCAGGGAGCACCGAGATTTACACTTGCAATCGGGCCTTTTTGAAAAAGACGGATCACTCTATGTGTGGTTCATCGATTGGGATGTAAGATCACAGGTGCCGCCGGTTTATTATAAATTGAAGTGGTCCGAAGCCGATCAATGGATAGGCTATGACTACGTCGGAACCCAGCGGCCGTGAGATGTCCGGCGGCAAGACGCCGTTACCGAACGAGGGAGCTTTTAGGCCTCGTCCACTTTTTGAAAGTGAGGGGAAACTTTATGATAAAAAATATATTCCGGGCCTGCGTATTTTCGGCGGCCTTACTGATCGGGAGCATGGCCTCAGCCTATCATGCCGACCTGACGTCGGCCGTCAATCTCGGCATGGTCAAGTCTTACAGCCGTTCGGCCATTAATGTTATTGATGACGACGGCGCTGTCTATACCTTCGTCTATGACAACCGCCCCGACTCGGATTGGGGCTTTTGGAAGCAGGAAGACGACGATCATTGGCACCAATGGGCCTTTGGCGTACAGCAACCGTCTCATCTGGAAGAGTTGGCCAGCTGCGGTTTTTATGCCCTAAAAGATTTAGGAAAATTATAGGCCTTTTACAAGGGCTTGAAAAGCAAGGAAGGAAATGATAATCGATGAATCAGATGGAATGGGATCGCATGATGGCTCAAAAACTATATAATCCTTTTAACGTCGGTGACGGGAGTTTCGAGCGCGTCCATACAGCCCAGCGCCGTTTCAATGCCTCCGATGACTTGAATGATAAGGAAGCGTTCGAAGCGCTGAAAAAGTGTTTTGCCGAGGCTCCTGACGACATGGTCTTGTTGGCTCCGGTCTACTTCGACCACGGTGATCGAATCCGCTTTGGCCGCCATTTCTTTGCCAATACGGGTCTCACCATCTTGGATGAACATGACGTCACCTTTGGCGACAACGTCTTTTTGGCGCCTCATGTCAGTATCTATACGGCAGGCCATCCCATCGATGCCGAAGTGCGCAATACCAACCTCGAATATGCCAAGCCTGTCACCATCGGCTCTGACGTCTGGATCGGCGGCAACGTCGTCATCAACCCAGGCGTCACCATCGGCGACGACGTCGTCATCGGCTCGGGCTCCGTCGTAACTCGCGACATTCCCAGTCACGTCATCGCTGCCGGAAACCCTTGTCGCGTCATTCGGCCCATTACCGAGAAAGATCACGACGATTGGCATAAACAGTGGGACGAATACAAAAAAGCAGCCGCAGCATATCTTTTGCGATAACCTCGTAAAGACTGGGAAGGATTGAAAAGGCATTTTTAAATAGGAATCCTATGACCATACAAACATCTCTTGAGTCATAAAACTTGGACGGTTACACTAAATGGGGCGTGTCCTGCGGAGAGAGTAACGAAATTATTTTTAGGATAAGGCTAAATTGTCGAGACTCTCCATTTCGTGTCGCTGCACTAAGAGTGATGACTCGGGAGAAATTCTATTTACTAAAAAAGGTGTGATACTATGAAAATGAAACGATTCATTCCCCTCGTATGGATCGTCGGTCTGATGATGACGGTCGGTGTTGCCTTTGCCAGTCATACGGCAGGACTGCAGCCGACTCAAGGGACCAGGGTCTTTTCTGAGAAGCCCCAGAAAGAAAGTGTGCCGGCCCTCTCCAATAAGGTCATTGAAAACGTCATTGCTGATGAACTCCAGATGACGGCAATTCAGCAAAGGGAGACTTCCTATTACTATCATTATGTTGACCTCAATGATGATGGAGTTACCGACGCCCTAGTCCTTGCCGTAGGCTCCTATACCTCCGGAAGCGGCGGCAACACCATGTTTTGGCTCTCGCCGGACAAAAGGGGAAAGTGGCAGATTCAGCAAAAATGGACCCTCGTCCATACACCTGTTATGCTGACCGGAAATGACGTTAATGGCTATAAAGGCATCGTCGTTCGACGTGCCGGCGGCGGAGCTACTCCGGCATGGATTCTCCTGACCTATCAAAACGGCCAATATACCACCGTCAATGACGGTATCATTCTGCCCTTTGCCACGAAACAATAAGAAGGGACGTTTCCGCTATGGGACGATTTGATTGAGATTTCGTTAATTTGATTCGATGTGATAGAATAAAGGTATCATGATGGCGAATGAGGTGAGGATATGGCCTATAACTTGCCGGATGCTGTTTTGCAGGATATTTCTCGG
Organism: Megasphaera massiliensis; assembly: GCF_036305205.1. Classification (NCBI taxonomy): domain Bacteria; kingdom Bacillati; phylum Bacillota; class Negativicutes; order Veillonellales; family Veillonellaceae; genus Megasphaera; species Megasphaera massiliensis. The sequence continues at coordinate 18,118 of NZ_JAXIXE010000014.1, read as the reverse complement.
TTTGCTGAGAAGCACGGGATTCGTCGCGTTCTCTTATTCGGTTCCCGTGCCAGGGGGACGCAGACGGAGCGCAGTGATATTGATCTGGCCGTTTGTGGCGGGGATTTTGACGGCTTTTACTGGGATATTAAAGAGAATGTACACTCTCTTTTGATGATTGATGTTGTGGATTTGGACGCCGGTGTTTCTGAAGGGCTGAAACGGGAATTGGAAAGGGACGGGGTTACGCTGTATGAAAAAGTTGGATAATTTTTCAAATTGTCTTCGTATCCTGAAGAATGCCGATTTCATGCGAGGTCATAATGATGAAATCTATCGGACGGGTATTGTCGGTCAATTCAATTTGACTTTTGAATTGGCTTGGAAGGCCTTGCAACAGGTGTTGAGAGTACACGGTGTCTTTGAAGCTGAAACCGGTTCTCCCAGAGAAATCTTGCAGCTTGCCTATAAAATCGGCTTTTTAGAAGATGATGCGACATGGCTGCTCATGCTGAAACAACGGAATCGTTCGGTATATATCTACAATGAAGAAGAAATCAATTCCTTGTTAGTTCTCATTCGAGATGAGTTTGTTCCAGCTTTTGCTTTCTTGGAGAAGACCTTACAAGAAAAAATGGCTGGCATTGAAGACGATGGCGATTGATTTTAATTGGCTCCCATGGAATTACCCCTGTCCGCATTGCTTGTTAAACTGTATTGTACTGGCCATTACAATTTTTTGCCTTAAAGCTCTCAATTTCTGATCGTACCTGCTTTTAGACGCGAAAGAACCCTGGATTTATGCTTTTACATGAACCCAGGGTTCTTTGTATGTGCTTTAGCTAAAATCGATGTTGAAGTCTTGAAAATCCCTTATTCTCAAGATTTTTTGTTTTATGAAATAGATGTTTTTAAAATGCAATTTAATCTAATAGCAGAGATAAAGCGAATATCAGTCAGTCGTTATTCTATCCTATACTCTTCAACTGTTTCTATCAAGGTCGCCTTGAATTCGGCGATGAGGTTTCGAATGCTTCGGTCGGTGAAGCGATTCATCAGAAGATATCCCTGACGTAATGGCGGTGGGTCAAGCAGGCGGCAAATCTGCAGGGGGATTTCTTGACGCAGGGCGTAGGCGTTACTTTCCTGAAGTATAGCCCAATATTTACCACTCTTAAAAAATTCCCGTAGCAAGGCATAGGAATCTGCTATGATGCGGGCCTTTTTACCGTGGAAGACTTTTTCGTGCCAATAGAAGAATTCATCGTCCCACGGTTGATATATTTCCTTGGCAGGGTCTAAATCTGTTGTAGAAATAGAGCTGATATCAGTGTTGCTATTGCTCGGCATAACGACGTAATACTTCTGATTAAGCAAAAACTCACAAGTTACCCCTTGGACTTTATGGGCTGCAGAGACTAGTGCTAAATCCAATTTTTTGTTGGAAATCATATTGTAGACGTCAGATGTTTGATAGGTATAAATCGAAAAATTAGCAGAAGTACGAGATAATAGTTTTTCGCATGTCCTATGTACAAGCGGGATTTGGTAGCTGGCAATTGATGAAATGAGTAATGTATGAGCAATCATATCATTGTCATTTTGCATCTCTTGATATGCATCGTAGAGTTTTCGGGCTTGGGGAAGAAATTGTTGGCCTCTTTCTGTCAGTGTAATTTCTTTGTACCCTTTGTCGCGGACGATAAGGGAGTATCCTAAGATATTTTCGAGTTGGCGGATACGGTTGGAAATAGTTGGTTGGGTTTTATATAGAATTTGCGAAGCCTGGGTTAGATTGCGAACTTCACTGACAACGATGAAGGTTTCAATTAACGGATAGTCCATAATCAGATACCTCTGGAAAATGTGATTTTTAAAATATAAGTAAAATTAATATTTAATAATAATATAATTAATTTTTAGTTTAATACAATTCATACTATAATGTCAATATAGATATTCGTAAAAGTAAATATAAATAAATTTTTGAATTAATGATTAAAAACATAATTATATAAAATATAAAATATATAAGATGAAAAATATATCCGGATAATTGAAAAAGTATTAATGATAATTAATTTATATTGGAGGTATGTGTTTATGGAAACAAAGTATGGAACGTTATTTACTGACAAAACATTGAATCAATTACGCAGTCAATTTAAATATGTGGATGTCGACTGCAATAAACAGCGACGGCTGTTCTTTGATAACGCTGGCGGTTCTCTGAGATTGATTCGGGCGGAGGACGTATTTTATCAAATTGATGCGATGCCAGATGCTTCGGAACATGCCAACGTATTAGCCAAGAAGCTTTTGGAAATGGAAGATAAAGGTCGTTCGGATTTGCGAGTTATCTTTAATGCAAAAAAAGGGGCTATTGCTACCGGCTATACTGCTTCCCAATTGATGATGGATGCGGTGCGAATTCTTAGTGAACATGCCAAGGGTACAAATATTGTTACCTCAGTATTGGAACATCCGTCATCTTTTGATTCTTTAAGCATGTATGCCGCCAAATATGATCGTGACCTTCGAGTGGTTCCAGCTAATAAACAAACGGGTGCTATTGATACGGATGACGTATTAAAGTATGTCGATGCAGATACGGCCATTCTTAGCATCATGACAGCCTCTAATATATCCGGACATATTCAGGATATCGAAACTATTGCGAAAAAAGCTCGCGAAATCAATCCGGACATATTTATCATAAGTGATGCGGTACAACATGCTCCACATGGAGCTCTCCATCCGGAAGAATGGGGCGTAGATGTTATGAATTTTGCACCGTATAAATTTTTCGGTATACGCGGTTTTTCCGCTATGTATCTATCTGATAGGGTAAAGGACTTTGAACACCATAAACTTGCCGGAAAACCCCTTGATGACTGGGAAATTGGCAGCCCGGCTACAGCACAGTTTGTAGCCATTTCAGCGATTGTCGATTATGTCTGCTCTATTGGTAAAGACGTATTGCCGGATGAAATGGATCGGCAAACCTTGTACGAAGCAGGTATGAATCGCATTGCCTCCCATGAACAAGCTCTTCTTTCCATTTTGCTTGATGGAACTGAGGATATGAAGGGCCTACGCCAGATGAAAGGTGTAACGGTTAAGATGGATGATCCTGATCTTACGAAACGTGACCTTATTACAGGGATTGAGTTCGATAATATGTCAGCAGATAAGGCCAGAGAAGAAATGGAAAAGCGTGGTGTCGTTGCCTTTGAACGCCTTGCCTCCAGTATTTATTCCGGGCGCATGTTGAAACAGTTTGATTCACCAGGAGTTTTGCGTATTTCACCTCTTCATGTTAACAGTGCTGATGATATCGTAACTTTCTTAAAAGTTGCCGAAGAAGTGGCTGCTTTATAGCTCTGATATTGTAATTATATAGAAGGGAGCAATCCAATATGTTACTCAAAAAACTAGGGTTAGGTACCCGCATTCTCATTGGTATCGTTATCGGTTTTATTATCGGCTTTGCTTCTCCTGATCTAACAAAAATGTTGTCCCCTTTAGGTGAAGTATTCCTTCGCATGTTGAAGATGCTTATTGTCCCTTTGGTCTTTTTCAGTATTACCAGTGGTGTCTGTAAGATGGGGGATGTCAAGCAATTAGTCAGTATCGGACTTCGATTTGTTGCTTATATCTTAATCACATCCGGGTTAGCAGCTGCTTTAGGGACGTTTGTTGGAATGTTCTTAGGCATTGGTTCGGGAACCACCGAGTTTCTCCAGGCTGGGGCTAATGTCAAAAATGTTGACTATAATTTTATTAATAATGTAGTTAGTTGGTTTCCTGCGAATGTGTTCGAGTCTTTTGTCAAACAAGATATGTTGCAAATTATCGTTTTTTCCTTATTTTTAGGGGTTGCAATCTTATTCCTCAGCAAACAGGTTAATGATTTTGTAAAAATCATTGACCAGGGCGCTCTCGTCATGTTGAAAATTACTGATTTTGTTATGGCATTTTCTCCCATAGGTATCGCCTCCCTCATGGCTACGATGGTTACGACTATCAGTGGGGCTACGGTAAAGGATGTAATCGCTCTGATTGCCGCTGATTACATTACCTGCATCATTTTCTTCCTAATCATGTATCCGGCCATGTTGAAAGGTCTTGCCGGATTAGGCCCTATCCGCTTTTTCCGTAAGATTTCGCAGCCTATGATAGTTGCCATTACTACGACATCGTCGGCAGCTACCTTGCCGGTATCTCTTAAAACTGCAGGGCAAAAATTGGGCTTGCCGGAAAACGTGTATGGATTTACACTGCCTCTGGGTAATACTTGCGGGATGAATGGTTTTGCTGTATTTATTGGTCTGGCATGCATCTTTTGTGCCAATATTTATGGGGTTGAAATTACTTTTGCTAAATTAGTTCTCTACATATTCTTAGGAATTATCCTTTCTGTTGGCGCTGCTGGGGTAAAAGGGGCTGGTATCGTAATGAGTACCGTACTCTTACAGGCGATTGGTATGCCTCTCGATGTTATCCCCATCTTTGCAGCTATTTGGCCGGTCATTGATCCGCCGCACACCTTGTTGAATAATACGAGTGATCTCGTCGGTACAGCGATTATTGGCAAACGCTTAGGCAAGATGGACATGGACATTTATGAAGGCAGAAAAGTAATTACGGATGAAACGTAAAGTAGTGTATTAGAAGAGAGCCATGGATTTGTGTTTGTACATGAATCCATGGCTTTTTATCTTTCTATTTAGTTTTCTGATTCCGTACTATCTGTCATCTTATTTATAAGCCGGTTCCCATTTGTAGGTTTTGATGCAGGCTTCGGGATCGGAGACGTCGTTTCTATTCAAGCCTTCTTTTCCGGCTTCTTTAGCTACGGCGATGGCGACGGTTTCTGAAAATTGGTCGAGTTTGGTTACCGGCGGCAGGACGGCGGCGCCCGGTTTATTTGCATCTACGATGCCGCCGATGGCGTGGGCGGCGACGGAGATCATTTTATCGGTCAGAAGTTTGGCCCCTGAGGCGATGACACCAAGGCCCAGACCCGGATAGATGAGGGCGTTGTTGGCCTGGCCGATGTCGTAGGTGACGCCGTTATAGGTGACGGGATCGGTCGGGATGCCCGTTGCCACTAAGGCTTTGCCGTCAGTCCAGCGGATGAGGTCTTCGGCCTTGGCTTCGGCAAGTTCTGTCGGGTTACTGAGGGGGAAGATCATGGGCCGATCGGCTTTTGAGGCCATTTCTTTTACGACGGCTTCGGTAAAGGCACCGCTCTTGGTCGACGTGCCGACGAGGATGGTCGGATGAACGGCCTTGACGGCAGCCTCTAAGGTCGTAAGGGAGGCGGCGTCGGCAAATTCCGAGCGTTTTCTGGCGAAAGGCTTTTGTTCCGGTGTCAAATCACTCATGTCATCGAATAAGAGGCCCTCTTTGTCGACGAGGTAAAAACGGCTCTTGGCATCATCTTCTGACAGGCCCTGATCGATCATTTCCTGATAAATCCGTTTGGCAATGCCGCAGCCTGCCGTGCCGGCACCGAAGCACATGTAACGCTGGTCGGCCAGTTTTTCGCCGGTAATGGCCAGGGCGCCGAGGACGCCGGACAAGGTGATGATGCCCGTTCCTTCGATGTCGTCGTTGAAGACGGGATAGGTATCGACGTATTTTTGGAGGAGGACGGCAGCATGGCCGCGGCCGAAGTCTTCAAAGTGGAGGTAGAGGCGGGGGAACATCGATTCAACTTGTTTTACGAATTTATCGACGAAGGCATAGTACGTGTCATCGTCGACTCGTTTATGGCGCAGGCCGAAATAAAGGGGATCGTCAAGGAGGCTTTGACGGTTGGTACCGGCATCGATGACGACGGGTAGGACCTTGGCCGGGTCGATGCCGGCCGCTCCCGTATAGACCATGAGTTTCCCCGTCGAGATACCGACGCCGTTGGTGCCCCAGTCGCCGATTCCTAAGATGGCTTCGGCATCGGTGACGACGATGAGTTCGATATCGCGGCCCATGGCGGTATTTTTCAGGGACTCTTCGATTTGTTCGGGATGGTCTACGGAAAGGTAGGCTGCATTTTGCGGGGTTATGAAAAACTGGCTGTATTCGCGGATGCTTTCGGCAATGCCCGGGTCGTAGATGATCGGCATGAATTCAGCGATGTGCTGTTTGAAGACGTAGTAAAAGAGCGTCCGATTGCGGCTGAAAATATTCATGAGGTAATGGCGCTTTTCGCTGACGTTGGGCTTCGTCTGAAAATTGCCGTATACCTGCTGTGCCTGGACTTCGATCGTCTGCTCTGTCGGCGGCAAGAGACCGATAAGGCCGAGTTCAGCTCTTTCTTCCATGGAAAATGCCGTACCCTTATTGAGGAAGGGATCATTTAATAATTCATAACCTTTTTTCATAGGCCTACTCCTTTCAGAAACGATAAATTTTTTGATTTTTTTCATTGTATCATAGCGGATAAAAATTGGACAGTATCATATCTATTTGTTATAGCATTTTTTTAGGGGAATGCAGGAAATGCCCATCTTTGCTATAATTTAGGAGTAGGGAAAGGAGTGTTTCTATCATGGATTTGACCAAGACCAGCCGCTTTATCAGCCTCGTGTTGCGGCATAAACCCTGGGCGGCCGATGTCCGACTCGACGAGCATGGCTGGGCCGATGTGGATGAACTCATACAGGGCGTGGGGAAAAAATATCCTCTCGACCGGCAGATGTTAGAAGAAATCGTCAGGACGGACAACAAGCAGCGGTATTCTTTCAACGAAGACAAGACTAAGATACGGGCCAATCAAGGCCATTCCATCGATGTCGACGTCGAGCTTCCCATCGTGACGCCGCCGGACATCCTCTATCACGGGACGGGTGAAAAATACGCCGAGGCTATCGAGCGAGAAGGCTTGGTACCGAAGTCACGGCTCTACGTCCACCTTTCGGGCGACGTGAAGACGGCGGAAAACGTCGGCCGCCGCCATGGAAGACCCGTCATCTTTTGCGTGAGCAGCGGCGACATGCATCGAAAAGGCCTTGTCTTTTACCGCTCGGTAAACGGTGTCTGGCTGACGAAACGGGTAGAGCCACAGTTTTTGACGCGGTATTAACGCTCCTTAAAACGTAATCCGAAATATCCCATGGGAAGGGCCGTACCCGTGAAGGAGAACGTTTCGAGGCGTCGCTCTTTTAGCATCTGCATTATCTCCTCGGTTTCATCTAAAATGCGGGCAGGATACTCCGACCTCTTAGGTCGGGGAGGAATGCCCCCCTCACCTCACTTTCTAAAAATACTATGATATCAGCAAAATATATTGTATAATATTTTTGATGAAAGTAATATAACTTTAGAAAGGCAGGTGATAAAATGTCCGACCTAACCAAAACTATAAAACTTCGCATCAATATTTCTCCAGAACAGGAACTCCTTCTTCGACAGATGACTGAACAATATCGTCAGGCTTGTAACTTTGTGTCAAAGCATATTTTTGATAATCAATTTAATTTGGCTTACCAAAGCCTTAATAGAGAGTTATACAGTAACCTTCGTAGTCAGTTTGGTTTAAAGTCACAGCTAGCACAGTCTGCAATCAAGACAACTATTGCCCGCTATAAGACAGTCAAGCAACAGCTTTTCCAAAATCCATACAAATACAAGGATGAAAATGGCAACTGGAAATATAGTACCAAGACACTTGAGTGGCTTTGGAAACCTGTATTGTTCAGCCGTCCGCAAGCTGATTTAGTTCGTAATCGTGACTATAGCTTTGTTGATGATGGGAAAACACTGTCCATTAATACCCTTAACAAACGAACGAAATGTACATTTCGAGGTGAGCATTTCGCCGAATATCTTGACGGTTCGTGGAGCCTTGGAACGGCAAAACTAGTTGAACTCAAAGGAGTATGGTATCTGCATATTCCTGCTACTAAGGTTGTCGAAGAGTTTCAGACAGAGAACGTCCGCCACGTTGTCGGTATTGACCGTGGATTGCGTTTTTTAACTGTCAGCTACGATGGACAGGGCAAAACTGAATTTATTTCTGGGCGAAAGGTTGCCATAAAACGACATAAATTTCAGGAAGTTCGTTGCCAGCTTCAATCCAAAGGCACGAAATCAGCAAAGCGTAAACTAAAAGCTATTTCAGGACGAGAGAACCGTTGGATGTCTGATGTAAATCATCAGATTTCTAAGACACTCGTTCAGAAATATGGTAAAGATACGCTATTTGTACTTGAAGATTTAACAGGCGTGAGTTTCGAGGAATCGAATCTATCCAGAACTGCAAAACAGAAATACGATCTACGAAGCTGGTCATTTTACCAATTAGAACAATTTCTAACTTACAAAGCGCACGAAAATCGTTCAGAAGTGCTAAAAGTTTCAGCAAAATACACTTCACAGCGTTGTCCAAAGTGTGGAACTATCCACAAAGAAAACCGTGACCATCACAGACATCTATATAGTTGTCAGTGTGGATATCGGTCCAACGATGATCGTATCGGAGCTATGAATATTCAACTTCTTGGTACACTGTGGATTTCTGGAGACAACAACCCTCGATACGAAAGAATAACAACTGCCTCGGAGTAAACTCCTTGGCAAAACGGGCATTGTCAACTGCCCGATGATGTAGGCGGAATTAGGGAGATAATATCGCTAATACCTATGTAACTCCGACTTACAAGCTCCCACCTCAAACACCGTAGGTGTTAGGTGGTGAGCAGTTGACTTAAAATTGCAAAATCGTCAACGAGTCTGTTGGTCAAATCATTTGACTAATGGGCTCCTTTTGTTTTATAGTTAAATAGTAAAAAGTTTTGACTAATTATATCCCGATGTTGGACTCATCCACTCATATTTAAAATCCCGGGTGATGAAAGGCGTCGGGATAGCTTGGAACATAAGGGGGGAATGTCATGAAAGCGGTCGTCATCTATGAAGCCGGCGGCGTCGACAAGCTCATCTATCAGGACGTCGATACGCCGACGGTAAAACCGGGCTGGTCCTTGGTGAAGGTAAAGGGCTTTGGCATCAATCGCTCGGAAATATTCACCCGAGAGGGCTATTCGGAATCGGTGCACTTTCCGCGGATTTTGGGCATTGAATGTGTCGGCATCGTCACCGACAGCACGGAACCGGAAAGGATTCCCGAAGGGACGAAAGTCGTGTCTATTATGGGGGAAATGGGGCGGGCCTTTGACGGCTCTTACGCTGAATACGTTCTTTTGCCGAACGAACAGATTTACAAGGTGCAGACCGACTTAGATTGGCCGACCATGGCCGCCGTTCCGGAAACGTACCACACGGCTTTTGGAACCTTGAAAAATTTGAAGATCGAAGACTCCGATGCCGTCCTCGTCCGCGGTGCTTCAAGCGGCGTAGGCGTGGCCTTTGCCAAACTCCTGAAAGGGAAATACCCAAAGGCGCACTTGTACGGATCGACGCGCAATGCCGGCAAGACCGACCGGCTGATGGAAGCCGGATTTGACGAAGTCATCGTCGACCATAGCGGTTGCCTCGATACGGAATTATCCTTTGATAAAATTGCCGACTTAGTCGGTCCATCCGCCATGGCCGACAGTTTGGCCCATCTGAAAGATGACGGAATTCTCTGCAATACCGGCCTCTTGGGCGGAAAATGGACCCTCGACGATTTCGACGTCATTATGGAATTGGGGAGCGGCAAGTACATTACGGGCTTCTATTCCGGACTCGTCGATGAAGGGGCTTTGCAGGCCTTGTTCGACATGATTGCGAAATACCATATCGACGCGGCGCCGGAGAAAATCTTCTCCTTACGGGACATTCGAGAGGCTCAGGCTTATTTGGACAGTGCCAAAAGTTTCGGTAAGGTGGTGGTAATCAATGACTGACATTTATCAACAGACGAAGGCCTATTCTCGGATTCGGGACCATCAACTGTCGATTTTTGAGAATTACGCCAGAAAACGGGGCCTTCAGAGCAAGTCCATGCTCATCTTGATGTGGATTTACTACAATCCCGAAGGGATTCCCCAAAATGAGATTGCCCAAAAGACCTATTCGACGAAGCAAGTCGTCAATGCGACGATCAAGTCTTTTAAAGAAAAGGGCTACCTCCGTTTTGAAGAAAATCCCGGCGACAAGCGCATCAAACGAATCAAACTGACTGAAGAAGGGCGAGCTTACGCGGCGTCGGTCCTGGACTTATTGGAAGAAGCGGAAATGCTGGCCATGAGTGAGCTCACACCAGATGAGCGAGATCTTTTATTACGCGTTAGTCGTAAGTTTAATGATGCACTGGCAAGGAATATAGGTGACTACCATGATTGAATTTAAAAATGTGAGTAAGATTTACGACAAGAAACCGGCCTTACAGCACATGAGCTTAACCATTAAGAGCGGCGAGTTCTTTGTCATCGTCGGGACCAGCGGCAGCGGCAAGACGACGACCCTAAAGATGATCAACCGCCTCTTGACGCCGACGGAAGGGACGGTCCTCATCGATGGGAGCGACATCAGTCAGCTCGAGCCGAGAAAGCTGCGCATGAACATCGGCTACGTCCTCCAGACCGGGGCCCTCTTTCCCAATTTGACGGTCTATGAAAACATCGAGATCATCCCGGAAATGAAGGGCTGGCCCAAGGCAGAGCGGCAGAAGACAATCCGCGCCTATCTGTCCTTGGTCGGCCTCGATGCCGATCAGTATATGAACCGCTATCCCCGTGACCTTTCCGGCGGCGAACAGCAGCGCGTCGGCATCCTGCGGGCCATCGTGGCCAAACCGGACATCCTCCTCATGGATGAACCTTTCAGCGCCCTCGATCCCATCAGCCGCAATCAATTGCAGGAGCTCATCAAGCACCTCCACGAAACCTTTAAAATGACCATCGTCTTTGTCACCCACGATATGGCCGAAGCCGTAAAACTCGGCGACCGCCTCTGCGTCATGAGCAGCGGTGAAGTCGTACAGCTCGACACGCCGCAGGCGGTCGAGGACCATCCGGCCCATGAAGTTGTCAAACGTTTTTTCTACGAGGGGTAAACTATGGAAAACTTAATGAGTACATTTAGTGAACGACAGGGCGAATTGGTACAATTATTGTTGGAACACGTGCAGATTTCGATGATTGCCCTCTTTGTGGCCATCTTACTGGCCGTGCCCTTTGCCATCTTTGTCGTAAAGTATAAGAAAGCCTCGGAAGTAACCCTGCAGCTAGCAGGAATTTTACAGACCATCCCGTCCCTGGCACTGTTGGGGCTGTTCATTCCTTTCCTGGGAATCGGCAAGGTGCCGGCCATCGTGGCCTTGGTCATCTACGGCCTGTTTCCCATTTTGCAGAACACTATTACGGGCCTTCAGGGCATCGATCCCCTCCTTCAGGAAGCGGCCGAAGCCTTCGGCATGAGCCGTATGGAAAAGCTGAAAAAATTTGAACTCGTCCTGGCCATGCCGTCTATTATCGGCGGCATCCGCACGTCGTCGGTCATGCTCATCGGGACGGCGACCCTCGGAGCTTTGATCGGTGCCGGGGGATTGGGGACCTTCATTCTCCTCGGCATCGATCGGAACAATTCGGCCCTCATCCTCATCGGGGCCATTACGGCGGCCTTATTGGCTGTCGTCGTCAGCGCCCTCATCAAGTTCTTAGAAAAACGCTCGTTAAAAGTCATCGGCCTGTCCTTCGTGACGGCCTTGGCCCTCTTGGTCTTATCGACAGTCAACATCGGCGGCCTGTCCGGGAATACCCTCATCGCGGCCGGAAAATTAGGGTCGGAACCGGAAATTTTAATCAACATGTACAAAGACCTGATCGAAGACGAAACGGATATCAAGGTGACCGTAAAGCCCAGTTTCGGGAAGACCAGCTTCTTATATGAAGCTCTGAAAAACGGCTCCATCGACATGTACCCCGAATTTACGGGAACGGTCACGTCGTCCTTGATTAAGCCGCCTATGACGGGCTTGTCGAACAATCCGGAAACCGTTTATGAAGCGGCTAAAGCGGGAATCTTGAAACAAGATGACTTGATCCTGCTGGAACCGATGGAATACCAAAATACCTATGCCATTGCCGTGAAACGCTCCTATGCCGAGCAGTACGGCCTCAAGACGATTTCCGATTTGAAAAAGGTGGAAAACACGGCCAGAGCCGGTTTCTCCTTAGAATTTAACGACCGCGAAGACGGCAATAAGGGCCTGAAATCCCTGTACGACCTGAATCTTTCCGTTGTCACCATGGAGCCGAGCCTTCGTTATGAAGCCATCGACAAGGACAATGTCGACGTCATCGACGTCTTCTCGACAGACCCGGAAATCATAACTCATGATTTAGTCATGCTGGAAGACGACAAAGGCCTGTTCCCGCCCTATCAGGGAGCACCTCTCCTTCGGGCCGACACCATCAAAAAGTATCCTCAATTGGTACCGGTGTTGAATAAGCTGGCCAACATGATTACGACGGAAGAAATGCTCAAGATGAATTACGAAGTCGATATCGAAGGCAAGCCGGCCGCCGACGTAGCGCGGGCGTACTTAGTATCGAAAGGACTGCTCAAGGAGTAGCAGAAAGACACAAAAGGCCGACAGAACTAGTACAAACTAGCTCCGTCGGCCTTACTTTATGAGAGGCTTACATTTTATCAATCAATGGTGAACGAGTAAAAGATTAGTCTTCCCGTTCGTTATCCATCGGTTCGCCTGTTTTCGTTACTTCTACGGCTTTGGCATAGCTTTCTAACAGCAGCCGATAGTTGGTGAAAATACGGCCCCAAATCTGAGCCCAGGCGTCGGCTTTTGGTGTATGCCAGGTGCGCTGTAATTCGGCTAATACGGCACCGGCGTCAGTTATAACGACCCCCGCTTGGGTAAGGCGCATCATGGTAGCGATAGCTGCTTCTTGTGAATACGTACCGGAAGCGTCGGGCACTGCAAATACACGGTATCCTTCGTTTACCGCGGAAAGAGCCGGTAAGGCCATGCAAACGCTGGTTACCGTACCGGCAATGATTAAGGTCTTTTTGCCGGTTGCTTTTACGGCGTCTACGAATTCTTTGCAATCCCAAGAATTAACTTCTCCGCGGCGAGCTACATATACCGCATGGGGAGCGGCTTCATGGAGTTCCGGAATCAACGGACCGTTTGGACCTTGGGGGACGGAAGCGGTGGTAATAACGGGCATATTTACTAACGTCGCCGCTTCAGCCAGCGCAATGGCTCTGTCACGAATGCGCAGGAAATCAATATCGCCAATACATTGGAATAAACCGCTCTGGTGGTCAATGAGCAGCATGGCCGCATCATTCACGTCAATCATGGGGGCTTTTCCATCAAAGTTTTTGTAAAGTTCCATAGTAATCTCCTTTCGTCTAAAACAACCATCAATAAGTAAGCCTTACACCTTGATTATAATAATGGCTATATTCGAAAACAATATACAGAAATTGGAATATGTATATAGTTAGATGATAGGTTCTCAAAATAATATACAGAAATTGAAATGTGTCTAGAGTTGGTCTCTATTTTTACAGAAACCCTATTCTCCGTGATAAAATAAAAGATAATCATTCATCTATGATTTCAACAGTAAGGAGAAACACATTGACTCAAAGCCGAAATAAAAAGACAGAAACGAAACGACACGTATCCAGCTATACTCGAAATCACATAAAAGAAACATTACTGCGTATGTTGAAAACAAAGCCTTTCCGGGACATCCGTATTACCGTCCTTTGCCAAGAAGCACATATTGCCAGAGGTACTTTCTATTTATATTACAACACGATTGATGACTTATTAGAGGAGATTATTAACGATAGCCTCCATCTCATCGATCATATGACGCCAAATGAAAAGAAGGGTTCTCTTAAAGAATTGCAAGCCATGTTAAACCAAACGAATGATGCCGAATTACCGAGGGATCGGTCTCTGTTCCCTCCCTGCCATAAATATTTGGAACTTGAAGACTATCGCTTTCTGGTAAAGGATCGGGATGTAGCTCCGATGATCGTTGAGAAAATCTATCAGCATGAAAGTCCTAAAATTGTTCCGGTACTCATGAAAGAGCTGCATATGAGCCAAGATGAGGCAGAACTCCTTTTTCAATTTATCGTCAATGGAAGCAGTGCGGTTAACCGAAATTTATTGGCACTAAAAGAAAACGAGTGGTATCGCCTGCAAAAAAGAATCCTGCAATTTATTCTACGAGGGCTGAACTGTGATAAATGGAGTTAAATCGCGATATTATGCCGGGCATCCTATTCAGCCGCATAGATGGCAGCACTTCGTGTGTTGATGAGGCCGGCGGAAGGGGCCGTTAATTTGGCGGATACGTGGATTAAGGCTATGTTACATGTTTTATGATTGAAGGTAAACCGTATAAAGTAACGACAGAATCGTCACTGGAAAGAGTGAAGTTTCTGTCGTTCTTTTTTATATGAAAAAAAGTATTTAGAGGACTCTCGCCGATAACCGATAAAATGGCTCGAAAATATTATAAAAACGACAAAATAACGACAATATTTACTATTGTTTATAAATTATATATACTTATATATAAAGCGAAAATAATAACGGAATGGAAAGGAGCTTTTTTATGAACAAGATTTATCGCGTCATTTGGAGTCGGGCCAAACATTGCTACGTCGTCGTATCGGAAATGGCCAAAAGTCGGACTAAAAGTAACGGCAGCGGAAGCCGTGGTATCAGAAGGACGGCCTTGACGGCTTTGGTTTTGGCGGGATTGAGCCTGTCCTTAGGATCCCAGTCGTTGGCAGCGGATCCAATTGTCATTAATTCGGATAATGGAACCGTAAATACAGTCTCAGGAGCCGATAACTCTACGATAATTGGTGATGAAAATACCGTAACTAACAGTAAGAGCCAAGTTGTTATTGGCGATAAAAATATTGTTCAGGATAGAAATCAGGGAACTGTATCCGGTAAACAAGAAACCAGAACTGATACCGTAATGGATATACTTATCGGTAAGGGAAATAAAATAACTGGCAATGATACGTATATGACCGGTAATGAATCATTGACTATCATTGGAAATAATAATAGATTAGGAAATCCTACTTCGGCCATTATTATTGGGGACAATCAATATATTTTTGGGAGTAAATCTATCGTTATTGGTTCGCTTGCTCAACCATATACCGGTGAAGCCTCCGCTGGTGCTAATGTTATTCTTGGATATGATACATTATCAGAAGGTGGCGGTAGTGTATTGTTAGGGAATAGTTCTTATGTTGGTGGCATGTTCCAAACAGTTAGTGGATTTAATTCCATTATCGAAGGTGGTAATCAGCGTATGTCAGCTGAGTTTGCCACAATATATGGCGCATTTAACCGATCAAGATATGGTTTCGATGACAGCACTGATAATTCAGGAATTGATGGTACCGCTAATAGTGTTGTAGGTACTTTTAATGATACTAAAAATGCGAGAGGAACCCTTATCTTAGGCTCGGGGAATGATGTTACGAATTCTGTGGGGGCAGGGGATGTTGGTAATTTAAGCAATATCGCGTTTGGGTTAGCCATGGACTCTACAAATATGTCTGCCGGTAAAGCTCTTGACTATGATACCGTTCGAAATACGGCCCTTGATGCACTTAAATATACTGGTGGCTCTACGGTAGTATTCGGGAATGCGAATCAATCGGATTATTCTAATCTATCTCAAATTATAGGGACCGGTAATATTATAAAAGGGAGTTCTGACAGCATTAGTGCCTATAATATGATGAGTGGCTATGAAAATACTGGTACAAATATTAAACGCACTGCTATTGTAGGTACTGGAAATATTGTAACGAATAGTGAGGATAATGTTATCTTAGGTGATTATCATCAAATGAGCGGTGGTAATCACAATGTAATTCTAGGCTCTCGTGATTATACAGAAACGAAAGAAACTATAACGTACTCTTCGCCGTATTATCCATTGTTTGATGCCGAATATGAGGTAACAAAACGCACACCGACTTCCAAACATACGGATAACATCGAAAACGCCGTCATGCTCGGCTACAATACAGATGTAACCCAAAGCGGCGGTGTAGCCTTAGGGGCTGAAGCGGTAGCCAGTACGGCAGCCGGTAAAGCCGGTTATGATCCGGCGACTAAAGATGCTTCGACGGATACAACCGGTACTTGGAAATCGACCTTAGCTGCTGTTTCTGTTGGGGACAGCACCGATAGTGCTAATGTTAAAACTCGTCAAATTACCAATGTTGCGGCCGGTAGCGCCGATACGGATGCCGTCAACGTAGCCCAGCTGAAGAAAGTTCAGACACAGCTTGATTCTAATTCCGTTCATTATTTCTCTACCAAGAGTTCTCAAACTTCTACCGGCACGAATTACGCAAACGATGGGGCAACCGGTACAGACAGTATCGTTATCGGTATTTCTTCTAAGTCGAGCGGGAATAACAGTACTGTTTTAGGCAATAATGTCAGTGTCGTAGGGGACAAAAATAATTTTAATAGCAGCATCGTCGTCGGTCAAAATATCGATGTCGACGGTACGCATAATGCCGTGTTTGCTACGGATTACGAAAATGGCGATTATAAAACGACTAAAGTATTTGGCGAGCAGAATACCGTTCTCGGCGTCGGTAACTTGGTCGGCTATACGGCTGTGCAAAATGGAAATAGCTGGACCTATACAAAGAATGATTACGGCTCCGATCAGAACGTTGCCGTAGGGTTATTGAATACCGTAAGTGGCGGCAGTATTGCTGTCGGTACAAGTTCTCATGTAAATACCTTAGGTACATCCTTTGGTCATGGGAACTCCATTGAAGGCAGTATGCTGGAAGGCGGTCAATTGCGCATTGCTTTAGGTAACTATTTGACGGTAAAAGGTGAAATGGGCTTAGCGGTGGGTAACTCTGCCAAGGTTGATGGCGATTGGGCCATTGCGATTGGTAATAATAATCGTGATGAAACAACGACAATGGCTCAAGGTGCATATGCCATTGCGCTTGGTACTAATGCGAAAGCTACGAATACTTCGGCACTCGCATTGGGAACCAGTAGTGTGGTAAGCGGATTTTATGCTACTGCCTTAGGTACTGCAGCCAAAGCCACAGTCACCCAAGGGGTTGCTTTAGGTTCCTTTAGCACGGCTGATAGAGTCGGTGGTATTTTTGGCTATGATCCGTTGACTAAAAAAGAATCCACCAGCAACACGGCTGCTTGGAAATCCGTTCTCGGTGCCGTATCTGTCGGTGGACAAGTTAATTATAGTGATGGAACAACCGGGCAAGCGACTCGCCAGATTACCAATGTTGCTGCCGGCAGTGCTGACACGGATGCGGTCAACGTGGCCCAGCTGAAACAGGTTCAACAGTCTATTTCAGATGCTGTGAAGGAAGGTAAGACAACTATTGAAGCGGGTGATAATATTACCGTTGAAAAAGGCTCTACGGAAAACAGCTACAAGATTACCGCGAAGGATACGACACTTAAGGACTCCGACAGTGCTCTCAGCCTCAACGGCAATAAGTTGAAACTGGAAATCGAAGATACGAGCGGCAATAAGGTGTCGGGCAGCGTCGAGTTGGATAAAATCGGATCGGCCATTGATACCAAGAACACCATTTCCAAGGGCAAACACATCGACTACACGGAAAAAACCAATGACTACGGCGGCACGGAATACACCCTCGACGTCGTGACCGACGGCAAGGTAGAATCGGGCAATACGGGCATCGTCACCGGCGACACGGTGTACCAGGAAACCCGCGTGGCTAAAGACGGTGAATACGTAAAACAGGCTAATTCTGCCGCTGAAAACTTATCGGTCTTGGATAGTCAGGTGAAAACCAACACGGAATCTATCACCAACATTTCAAATAACGTGACCAACTTGAACAGTCGGGTCAGCAACCTCGATACGCGCATCAACCGCGTCGGTGCCGGTTCCGCAGCCTTAGCGGCCCTTCATCCCCAGGACTATGATCCCAGTGCGAAGTGGGACTTTGCAGCCGGTTACGGCAATTACAAATCGGCCAATGCCGTCGCCATCGGCGCCTTTTATCGGCCGACGAACGACGTCCTCTTCTCCATCGGCACCAGCATGGGCGGCGGGGAAAACATGTTCAACGCCGGTGTCAGCGTCAAGTTTGGAAGCAGCAATGAATATTCAAACTACTCTAAAGCTTC